>CAZLJG010000089.1:0-10757 GCA_964559545.1 uncultured Solibacteraceae bacterium
CCGCGCGAGAACTTCACGAGGAAATACCGCACAGCCGCGACCGCAATCCGGCTCGCGGTCGCATGAATCACATCGGCTGCGAGTTCAGGCTGCCGCGATCGAACTTCCTCCGACGCGGTCGCGATCAGGCGATCGAGCAGGTCATCGGCTTTGACGCCAAGTCCCTTGCGTCCGGACACTTCGACAAACGGTTTTCCGGAGTCTTCTGTGTCCGCATACCCAAGCTCGCGGGCGGTCGCATGAGACAACGCGACCATCTCGTACGCAAAGTGGGTCGAGTTCGCGGCTTGTGTGGGGAAGCCCATGGCCGCGAGCGACTGTTTCAGCAACTGCTGGAGGTAGGCCTGCCGCGAGTCGATCACGTTATAGACCGCCTCGGCCTTGCCGAACTGCGGCGACAGGCCGCGGTCCTGACCCGGCGTCGAGGTCGTGGCCCACAGCGGCCGGCCGTCACGATCGTCGAACACGCGATAGTGAAAGTCACGCCCGAGCAGCCCGAACTTCCAGAACTGGTTCGCTATGTCCTTGCCGACGTACGTCACGGTGCCGTTGGACCGCACAATGACTTTTTCCCGTTCGGCTTCGGGGTCGGGCTCGCCGTCAGGCGCGTCATCCGCAGCCGCGGGCGTGGTCTCGTCGATCTTCATCACCCAGCAGCCTGCCAGCGGCCCTTCCGTCTGCAGATACACGGCACCGAGCGCCTTGAGTTCCTCAAAGGCCTTGGCCCAGAACTGCAGCCGGAGAATGTCGCCTTCCCACGAGAGCAGGTCGTAATCCACATTCATCCGCGCCATCGTCTTCAAATGGCATCGCACGATGCGGTCGGCGATCAGCGCCCCCATCTCCGCGGTTGGATTGCCGCCTTCTTCAATCGCGTGCATCGTGTCGGCACGGATCTTCAAGCGCGTCTTGTCCGCGTCGTACCACTCGGTCACACGGGCATACAGATCCCAGCAGAGGTAGTCGAAGCGCACGGACGGGTCGTCGGCCAGCGCCGCCACATCCGCCAGCGTCCTGCCTTCAATCACGGTGAAGCCGACGACCACGTCCGCCACCTGCACGCCCGTGTCGTCGATGTAGTTCTGCACTTCGACCGGGCGCCCCTGGAAGCGGAGCAGCCGGACGAGGGTGTCGCCCAGCGCCGAGTTGCGAAGGTGGCCGATGTGTGCGGCCTTGTTCGGATTAATCGCCGTGTGTTCGACGATGACCTTGCCGCCCGATGGCGCCGGATGCAGCGTCGTGTCGTCCTTGAGCCGCGCGAGCACAAAGCTGCGGCGATCGAGGAAAAAATTCAGGTAGCCGTTCGGGGCCGCTTCCACGCGGCTGATGCCCTCCATCGGTCCGAGGGCGGCGGCAAGTTCCTGCGCGATCGCGCGCGGAGCCTTGCGCAAGGTGCGGGCAAGTTCGAACGCCACAGGCACCGCCAGGTCCCCGAGGGCTCGCCGCGGTGGCGTCTCAATCACAATCGACGGCACCGCCGTCGCGTCGAGGTGAAATGTCTCTTGCAGCGTCGCCTGGAGGCGCTGTCGTACGTGCGCGTGGACTGGCAGAATCATGCAGCCAGCTATTGTATCCGGCGCACATCCTCCGGCGTGTTGACGTTGGTGGTGAGGACGTCGGGATCCCCAAAGGCCGCCAGGTCGTCCTGGCCCAGCTCTCGGAGGCGCAGGAGGGTACCCAGCGCCATCGCGCGGCGCTCGCCACCCTCGAGAGCCGCAGTCATTCGGTCGAGGCACGCCGTGCGATAACACGCGATGAGAGGTTCCGGTCCGCGAGTGGTCCTCACCCACGCGCCATCACCCTCGGTCGCGGCCGCCGCCAACGCATCGAGGACGCCCGACACCAGGAAGGGCAGGTCACACGCCAGGACCAGCACGCGATCCACCGGCGGCCCGAACGCGTCTGCATGGCTCACGGCGGCGTGGATGCCGACCAGCGCGCCGCCGCCGTCCAACCGGTCCGTCACCACCGGCACCGCCAGATCGTCAAATCGATGGGGGCGGGCCTGACGGTCGGCGTCTGTCGTGACGATGAAGACATGGGCGGCCACACGTTGCAGCAGCGCGCACTGACGTACGATGATGGGGCCATCCGGAGTGACGAGACGGCTTTTGTCCTGCCCGCCAAGCCGGCGGGCCTGACCTCCGGCCAGGATGGCGCCGGCGATCGTCTGGTCTGACATGCGCGGAGCATCATGACACGGGATATACGGGTGGGGCGGGTACTGGTGGCGGCCCTCGAACAGGCCATCGCAGAAGAACTGCCTGCCCGCGCGGAGTTTTACGACCACTGGCTCAAGCCCGACGGTCGCCGCGACGGCACCATGGGCCTGGCGCCGATGGTCGCTGTGGTCGGATTCCTCCGCACCGAGGGCGCCGGATACCAGCGGGTGGTGGAGTCCGCGGGGCGGCTCGTCGCGGAGTGGACGTGGAACGATGCGAGCGGCTGGACCAAATACTGGTTGCCGCGCCTGCCGCGCTGGTGGCGCGCGCGCGCGGTGGCCCGTCGGGTGTCAGCCGTCGTCGCCGACACCTATCCGGCAACGCGCGTGAAGACCTCGGTGGCGCGCGGTGTGTTGACTGTTTCGGTGCGTGAGTCGGTGTTTTGCGGGGCGCGGGAAGCGCCGGCCTCGCCGTTGTGCGGGTTTTATGCGGCCCTGCTGGTCGCGATGTGTGCGTCGGTGGATTTGGTGGTGTCGGGGCACATGGCCTCGTGCCGCGCGCAGTCGGGCACGGCAGGAGTGGAAGGGGGACGTTCATGCGAAGGTACGTTTGCGGTCTCGTCGGCGCCCTGATCCTGTGGGCGGCGCCCTCGTCGGCCCAGACCGCCGCGTTGGCGCGTCCGTTGGTGCTCCCGTTTTCGGTGGTGGTGGACGGGGACGTGCCTGGTGGCGAGGGCGCCGGATTCTGGCTGGGTGAAGCGGCGGCGCTGCTGATCGCCGAGGAACTCGACGTGCGGGGCATCGCCGTGTTGACGCGCGCGGAGCGGGTGGCCGCGTTTGCGTCCCTGCAGTTGCCGCTCAGCACCACGTTGACCCGCGCGACGATGATTCGGGTCGGCGAACTGGTCGGCGCCAGTGAACTGATCATCGGCGAAGTGCGGCTTGGCACCCGGTTGTCGATTACCGCGCGCGTGATCGTCCTCGAGTCGGCGCGCGAGCAGGTGCAGGCCTCCGGCGAGGGTGCGGGCACCGGCATCTACGATGTCGTGGAGCAGGTGGTGTCGCGGTTGGTGCCGGCGGCGCCCGGTGCGGCCCGGCATGTTGATACACGACTGCCCCTCGGCGCGTTTGAACAATATGTGAAAGGGCTGGTGGCGACCACGCCGGCCGTGCAGGAGCGTTTCCTTGAGGCGGCGCGCCAGCAGGCGCCCACCGACGATCGCATCCTGCTCGCCTTGTGGGAGTTCCATTCCACACAGGGGGCCCATGACAAGGCGCTGGCGGCCGCACGGGCGGTGAGCCGCGATGCGCGCAGCGATCGGGCGGCACGGTATGCCGCCGCATTGTCGCTGGTGGAATTGCGATCGTTCGACGAGGCCTACGCCATGCTGCAGACGCTGCAGAGCGAGGCGCCATCACCGGTGTTGATGAACGCCCTGGGGGTGATTCAGGTGCGGCGCGGCAGCACGCCGCAAACCGGGCTGCCGACGTATTTTTTCACGCGCGCGGTTGATGAGGCGCCCGACAACACGGAGTATCTCTTCAACCTCGGCTATGCGTATGCCAGGAGCCGGAACGCAGACGCGGCGTTGTTCTGGTTGCGCGAGGTTGTGCGTTTTGATCCGGCTGACGGCGATGCGCATCTGGTGATGAGCCAGATGTTGATCGCCGCCGGCAAAAAAGTGGAAGGCGAGCGCGAACTGGCGCTGGCGAAACAACTGGGTACCAGCGTTGACGTGGACGCCGCCGGTGAGCGGGTGCCCGCGGGGCTTGAGCGGCTGACCACGCGGCTCGAATCACGGCCGACCAATCGGGTGGTCGCCGCCGTCGCGAGCCCGGCGCAGCGGGAGCAGCAGGAACTCGCCGCGTTTCACCTGGCGCGGGGCCGGCGGCTGTTTGATCAGGAGGACGATCGCGGCGCGATTAACGAACTTCGCCGGGCGATTTATCTGAGTCCGTACGATGACGAGCCGCATCTGCTGTTGGGCCAGATCTACCGCCGCGCCGGCCGACTGACGGAAGCCATCGACGCGTTCCGGATCGCGGTCTGGTCACGCGCGACGGTTACGGGGTTGGTGCGCCTTGCCGAAGCGTTGTATGAGCGGGGCGATTCGGCCGCCGCCCTGGTGGAGGCCCGCCGAGCCGTGGCACTGGATCCGCTGTCGAGGGAGGCGCGTGATCTCCTGGCCCGCATCGGCGGTGATGACGGTGTAAGATCGGGTGGGCATCATGACTGACCGCGAGTTCCGCGAAATCCAGTTGAGTGGGAAGCAGCTGGTCTTCCTGTTTATCTCCGCTGTGGTCGTCGCGGTTGTGATCTTTCTGCTCGGTGTGGCCGTTGGTCGCGACGTCCGCAGCGCGGCCGACACACAGATGGCCGGCGCTGGCGCCACCGAAACGGTCGTGCCTGACGATCCGCCCGCCCAGCCCGTGCAGGACCTCGCGTATCACGACCTGTTGACCGGGTCGGGCGCCCCGGCACCCACACCAGCACCCAACACCGGCCCGCCGCCGAGCCCGCCGACCGAGACGACGCCTCCGCCGGCCGCCCCGCCGGCACAAGAACCCGCGGCCACCGCCGTCACCGGCGATTGGTTTCTGCAGGTCGGTGCCTACGGCGGCCGCCAGGCGGCCGATGGCGTGATCGCGCGGCTGAAAAAACTCAACGTGCCCGCCTTCGTCCTTGTCCCTGGCGCCGGCTCGTCTGATCGGTTGTTCCGGGTGCGGGTGGGGCCGTATGCCACACGGGCAGAAGCCGATGGCGTCCGTGTCCGCCTTGAGCGCGAAGGACTCCCCGCGCGTATCCAACCGCGATAACTGTTGATGGCTCGTGCGCTTGCGCTGCTCTCGGGCGTTCTGCTCGCAGCCAGTTTTCCCAAGTATGGCCATCCGGCGTTTGCGTGGACCGCACTCGCGCCGCTTCTGATTGCCGTCACGCTTGAAGTCACGCGGACGGCGGCACAAAGACCGCGGCGTGGACACATCTTTCTGCTGGGCTGGATCGCGGGATTCGTCCATTTCAGTCTGACCGTCTCGTGGATCGTCGAGGTCATGCATCTGCATGGCGGACTCCCGATGGTGGTCGCATGGCTGGTCATGTTCCTGCTGGCGGCGTATCTCGCGTTGTATCCGGCGTTGTTCGCCGTGCTGACGGCGCGCGCGGTGCGCCGATTCGGCATCGCCGGTCTCTGGCTGGTGCCTCTGGTGTGGGTGGCGACCGAGTGGTTGCGAGGCTGGGTCGGTGGGGGATTCCCCTGGGCCCTGCTGGGAACGTCGCAAGCCGGTGTCACGCCCATCATTCAACTGGCGAGTGTCACCGGCGTCTTCGGTGTGTCGTTCCTGGTGTCGCTGGTGTCGGCCGCCGCGGCGGCCTTCGCGCTGACGCGTGAACGGCGGCAGATGATCGGTGTCGCGGCCGCCCTCGCACTCGTCGCGGTGGTCGCCGCGTTCGGCACCTGGCGCGTCGCTGGGGCAACGCTTGTGACCCAAGGCCCCGTCGTGAAGATCGGCCTGGTGCAGGGCAACGTCGAACAGACTCAGAAATGGGATCCCCGATTCAAAGACGTCATCCTTGATCGGTACCTGGCCTTGAGTCGCACGGTCATCTCCCAGGGCGCGCGTCTCGTCGTGTGGCCCGAGGCGTCCACACCGTTTTTCTTTGAAGCGGAGCCCGCGTCCGCTGCGCCGATTCGTGCGCTCGCGCGCGAGACACGCACGTCATTCATCATCGGCACCGATGAATTCGAGCGCCGGCCTGAGGGCGACCGCATCTACAACTCGGCGGTGGCGGTCGGCGAAGACGGCACGTCACTCGGCGGGTACCGCAAGATGCAGCTGGTCCCCTTCGGCGAATACGTGCCGCTGAAGTCCCTGCTGTTTTTTGTGGGGCCGCTCGTCGAGAAGGTCTCCGATTTTGCCCCCGGCACGACACCGACGGTGCTCGATGCAGGCGGGATCAAAACCGGCGTCGCCATTTGTTACGAGGTGGTCTACCCGTGGATTCCGCGCGCGTTTGGCGCCGGTGGTGCCGAGTTGCTCACAACGATCACCAATGACGCGTGGTTCGGCCGCTCCTCGGCGCCCTATCAACACTTCGCGCAGGCCAGTGTGCGCGCCGTCGAGCAGGGGCGTTTCCTCGTGCGTGCCGCCAACACCGGCATCTCGGGCATCGTGGACCCGTATGGACGCACGCGCCTGACGACCGCGCTGTTTGAGGAAGCCGCGGTCACCGGGGACGTCCGGCTGATTCGGTCGCGGACGATCTACAGCCACATTGGCGATCTCGTCGCGTGGCTCGGGTTGCTCGTGGCCGCGTGGCTGGCTATGCCACGCCGGCTTGGGGCACGATAGGCAGGTTATGACCGAGAAGACCGTCGAAGAACACGCCCGCTGGTACGCCGAGCTCGTCGAACGAGCCACTGACTTGCGGAGGGGGCTTTGACGAAGCCCGCCTCGACCGCGAGCTGAGCGAAATCGAAAACGAAGCGTCCCACCCCGACTTCTGGGCGGATCAGGCGCGCGCCCAAGCCACCCTCCAACGTCGTCGTCGCCTCGACGACGACCGGACGCTGGTGGTGTCGGTGCGGACGCAGACGGACGACCTGGCCGTGCTGGTGGAATGGGCGCGCCAGGGCGAGGATGTGACGGCCGATCTCGCCAAGGGGCTGACGGCGTTCGCGGCCCTCATCGAAGCCGGCGAAGTGCGCACGATGTTGTCGGGCGAGATGGATGCGCGCAACGCCATCATCACCATTCATCCAGGCGCCGGCGGCACCGAGTCGCAGGACTGGGCTGAGATGTTGATGCGCATGTTCGTCCGCTGGACGGAACGTCGCGGATTCAAGCGCGAAGTCGTGGACCTGCAGCCTGGTGAAGAGGCCGGCATCAAGAGTGCGACCCTGACGATTTTTGGCGAATACGCGTACGGCCTGCTTGCCGCCGAAGCAGGTGTGCATCGTCTTGTGCGCATCTCACCGTTTGATCAGGCGGCGCGTCGGCACACGTCGTTTGCCTCGGTCTACGTGTGGCCGGAACTGCCTGATGACATCGATGTCGAGATCGACGACAAGGATCTGCGGGTGGATACCTTCCGGTCGAGTGGTGCCGGTGGTCAGCACATCAACGTGACCGACTCTGCCGTGCGACTCACACACTTGCCGACCGGCATTGTGGTGTCGTGTCAGAACGAACGCTCACAACACAAGAACCGCGCGTCCGCGATGAAGGTGCTCAAGGCGCGACTCTACGACTTGAAGCGCAAGGAGCAGGACGCCAAGCTCGCGCAGATCGGCGGCGAGAAGAAGGAAATCGCCTTCGGCAGCCAGATTCGCAGCTACGTGCTGGCGCCATACCAGATGGTCAAGGATCACCGCACGAAGTATCAGGTGGGTGATCCCGATCGTGTGCTCGACGGCGACCTGGACGAGTTCATTCGCGCCTACCTGCTCAACAAGGCGGCCGGCAAGCTGACCGTGGCTGGGGCGGACGACGACGAGGAGTAGCGTCAGCGGGACGCGTGCATGGGCGTGTAGCGGGTCGTGACGTCCTGCGTGTCATTCAGGACCTGACCGTTCGCCTCCACCCATGCGTGAGCGGCGAACCGGCCGGCGAGTGAGACGCCAAGCTGCAGCGTGGCGTCCACGCCGGCCCGTCGCAACATCCACCATAACGCCAATGATCGAGACAGACAGTTGCCCGGGCACGGCGAGTACGCCTGCACACGGGTCGTCGCGGTCACCCATCGATGCAGCGTGTCGGCGGACGGCTGGTGTGTGTCGACCGGCGGCATCCGGCGAGCGAGCCACCGCTGGGTGCGTTTGTAATCGAGCAGTCGCACGCTGACGTGCAGGAGCGGCACCAGCGTGGCCATGATGAGCGCGGCGCGGCGGTCGCTGCGGGGCAGGTCCCGCCATCCGCGTCGCGCGGCGGTCATCGGATACCCGGCTCCGTGCCCGCGATGAACGCTTCCATGCCGGAGGCGGTCATGACCATGATCACGTTCCCCGGTTTTTCAAACGCCGGCAGTTCCGCGAGTTGTCCGCGGCGTCGTTCCACCCACGGCTTCATGATCTCGATCCACATTGGCAGCGCGGCTTCGGTGCCGCTTTGTCCTGGGCCGATGGGTTTCTTGACGTCGCGGCCCACCCACACACCCAGCGTGATCTCCGGATCAAATCCGATGAACCATGCGTCGGTGTAGTCATCGGTGGTGCCGGTCTTGCCGCCGACCGGCCACTGCAGGACGTTGGCCTTGGCCGCCGTGCCGGACGTCACCGCGTTCTGCAGCAGGTGCGCGATCACAAAGGCCGTGTCGGCGCGCAGGGCTTCGTGGGGTTCGGGCCGGTGTTCCTCGAGCACATTGCCTTCGCGGTCGGTGACCTGAAGGATGGGCAGCGGAGTCACGCGGACGCCCTGGTTGGCGAAGGCCGAGTAGGCCGACGTCATTTCGAGGAGCGTGGCCTCGGCGGCACCGATCGCCACCGGCAGGAACTCCGGCAGCGGGGACGTGATGCCCATCCGCTTGGCATAGGCGACGACCTGCGCCGGTCCGAGCGCATCCATCAATCGGATGGTGGGAATGTTGCGTGAGCCGGCGAGGGCCGCGCGCAGCGTGATGTCGCCGCGGTACTCGCGGTCGTAATTCTGCGGCTCCCAGAGTGGCTGTCCCGGACCGGGGTTGTAGCTGACGGGCGCGTCGAGCAACATCGACGTCGCGGTATACCCGCGGTCAATCGCCGCGGCGTACACAAACGGTTTAAAGGTGGATCCAACCTGCCGCAGCGCCTGTGTGGCGCGGTTGAATTCGCTGCGGCCGAAGCTGTGGCCACCGACCATCGCCAGAATCTGGCCGGTGCGGTTGTCGATCGCGACCACGGCGCCTTCAACCGCCGGTGCCTGTTCCAGTGACCCGGTGAAGGTGCGGCCGTCGTCGTTCTTCGAAAGCACGCGGGTTTCGATCAGATCTCCGCGACGTACCAACGTGTCCACGCGGCGACGCGCCCAGGCGTAGTCGGCGGCCGCAATCGTGCCCTGCCACGTGCCGGCCCTCAAGCGAATGGTGGTGGCGTCGATGCCCAGCACAATGGCCGGGACGATCTCTCCGACGTTCGGCGCGCGCGACCACCGCTGCAGGCGGAAGGTGTCCACGTCGAGTTTCTCCGCGACGAGGTTGCGCGCGGGCCGGCGGAATCCCCCCAGGCGGTCGAGGCGACGCAGTTCACGGTCGAGCGCGTCATTGGCGGAGCGTTGCAGCAGTGGGTCGATGCCCGTGTGGACGGTCAGGCCGCCTTCGTAGATGGCTTTGGCGCCGTACCGCGCCTGCAACTGCTGCCGGATCGACTCCAGGAAATGTGGCGCCAGCGCGGGCGTTGTCGGGGTGCCGCCGGTGGTGATCGGCAGCGCCTCTGCGGCCGCTGCCTCGTCGGTGGTGATGAATCCCTCGTCCACCATGCGTGCCAACGCGTAGTTGCGCCGGCGGGCCGCCGCCGTTGGATTCACATAGGGACTTTGGCGCTCGGGGCTCTGGATGATGCCCGCCAGCAGGGCCGCTTCGTCGAGTGAGAGGTCGGAGACCGATTTGTCGAAATACAACCGCGATGCGGCCTGCACACCGTATGCGCCGTGCCCCCAGTAGATCTGGTTGCAGTACATCGTGAAGATCTCGTCCTTCGTGTAGCGCCGCTCGATCTGGACGGCCACAAGGGCTTCCTTGATCTTCCGCTCCCATCCCGTGAGATCGATCCACGCATTCGGGTCGCGCCGGAACCCGATCGTGTCCTGGAAGAGGTTGCGCGCGATCTGTTGTGTGAGCGTGGAGCGACCCGGCGTCCGCCCGCCGCTGGTGAGGTCCTTGACGGCCGCCCACGCCATGCGCGTCGGTTGGAACCCGATGTGACTTTCGAAGTTGCCGTCTTCGGCGGCGAGGATGGCCGAGCGCAGGACCCCGGGAATCTGGTCGCGCTTGACCACCTCGCGCCGTTCAGTCGCAAACTCTCCGATGCTGGACCCATCGCGCCCCAGCACCCGCGTGATCGTGCTCGGCGAGTACGAATCGAGTGCGCTGATTTGCGGCAGGTCGTCAACAAACGCCAGGACAACGCCGCTGGCGATGCCGAAGAGTGCCGCCGCTACAAACAGCGCGACCAGGCCGACGCCCCGGACCAGCCGAATCGTAATGACGGACATGCCGCAACGATATCAGCAGTCCGGCGCGTGATTACCGTCCGCCGCCGCGCCTGACGGCCGTCCCCGATCGCTGTCTGTTGTCTCCGCCCGACGGGGGATTCGCGGAGCGTGAGGGCGTGCGCGACCCTGAGGGCGGGGGCGATGACGCCCGCGGCGGCTCAGATCGGGGCGCTTCTGATCGCGGTGTTGGTGCGGCGCGCTGCGGCCGCTCGGATCGCTCCGGTGGGGCAGACCGCTGTGGCGGTGCTGACCGCTGCGGCGGCGCCGTTCGTTGTGGCGGCGCGCTACGTTGCGGCGGTTCCGCCCGCTGCGATTGCTCCGACCGCCGCGGCTGTTCCAGTTGCGGCCGTTCAATCTGCGGCCGCGGTGCGTCAGCGCGAGGCACGGCACGTGGCACGGACCCTTGGACCCC
>CAZLJG010000090.1:0-10750 GCA_964559545.1 uncultured Solibacteraceae bacterium
GCCGACATTGACGTCGTCAAAGTCGGCGGCGCGGGGGCGCCACACCGCGACCAGGGCCGCGGTGTGGATCATCGCGTCGCAGTCGCGCGCGGCCGCGACGAGCGCGTCGCGGTCGCGCACGTCGCCGTTGACGAAAATGAGCTCGGAGGCGATTTCAGGAGAAATCGCCTCCGAGCTCATTTTCGTGCGGCAGTACACCACCGGCGAGTGCCCGCGCGCGACCAGCGCGCGGACAATCGCCTGTCCCAGATACCCCGTCCCCCCAGTGACCAGCACCCGCATCGTCGACGAGTGTACTTCCCACCGAGGACCCCTGGACTTCTGGACCCCTGGACCCCTGGACCGGGAGATAATGCTCGGGAATGTTCGGCCGTCAGACCTCCGGCTCCGTCGTCTGTGTCTCCTGCGGGTATCTCGTCGGGGTGAATGACGACACGTGTTACAACTGCGGCCGCCGCAACCCGGGCCTGTGGGGGTACGCGACCGCCGTGCGTCGCCTTGGCAGCGACATGGGTTTTGTCCCGTTTGTCGTCGGCCTGTCGGTGGTCTTTTATGCGATCGCACTGCTGATGTCCGGCGGCGACATCATGGGCGGCGGGATGTTCGGCATCCTGCGGCCCAGCACACAAGCCAACCTCATCATGGGCGCCAGTGGTGCGGTGCCGGTGTTTGTGTTTGACCGCTGGTGGACGGTGCTCAGCGCCGGCTGGCTGCACAGCGGCATCCTGCACATCTTCTTCAACATGTATTGGGTGCGTCAGCTGGCCCCTGCGGTTTCAGAACTGTACGGGCCTGGCCGCATGGTGATCGTCTACACCGTCGCCACGATTGTCGGTTTTCTCATGAGTTCGTTTGCGGGCGCGTTTCTCGGATGGATTCCGATTCCGATGTTGCGCGGCGCGCAACTCACCGTCGGCGCATCGGCCGCGATTTTCGGATTGCTCGGAGCGCTGGTGTATTACGGCCGCCGCACGGGATCGAGTGCGGTGTATTCACAAGCCTTGACCTACGCCGCCATCATGTTCCTGCTTGGATTTGTGATGTCGAGCATCGACAACTGGGCGCACGCCGGGGGATTTGTCGGCGGCTACGTCGCCGGCCGTCTGCTTGATCCGCTGCAGCCGGAACGCATCAATCACATGGTGTGGGCGCTGGGCTGTCTGGTCTTGTCGGTGCTGTCGGTCGTGGTGTCCGTGTTGCACGGTCTGTATCTCGGGTAAGGAACCTTCATGCGTAAACCTGTCGTCCTCATTACCGGCGCCGGTGGCGAAATCGGCCATGGCCTCATCGATTCACTCGCAGACGGTGGCGCCCGCGCGATCGTGACACTCGACGTCGCGCCACTCGACCCGTCCCTCGCGAAGAAGGTGTCGCGCGAGTTCACCGGCTCGATTCTCGACAAGGGCCTGCTCGAACGCATCCTCTCCGAATTTGAAGTGGACCTGGTGTTTCACCTGGCCGCGTTGCTCTCGACACGGTCGGAGTTTTCACCGGTCACCGCGCATGAGGTGAACGTCGAGGGCACCCTTAATCTCCTCGAATTCGCGCAGCACGAAGGCGAGTCACACGGGCGTCCCGTCACGTTCCTCTACCCGTCGTCAATCGCCGCCTTCGGGCTGCCATCGCTTGCCGTCAAGATGGCGGCCGGCAAGGTTCGCGAGGATCAGTTTGCGACGCCGACGACGATGTATGGATGCAACAAGTTGTACTGCGAACAGCTGGGCGCGTATTACGACAAACACTACAAGCAGTTGTCGAAAGACCCGCAGAGCGGTCGAGTGGACTTCCGGGCCGTGCGTTTTCCCGGACTCATCTCCGCGTTGACCGTGCCATCGGGCGGCACGTCGGACTACGCGCCTGAAATGATCCACGCGGCCGCGAAGGGCGAGGCCTACGCGTGTTTTGTGCGGCCGGACGCGCAGATTCCGTTTATGGCGATGCCCGACGGCGTCAACGCGTTGCTGAAGCTGGCGGCTGCACCTCGTGAGTCACTCACGCAGACCGTCTACAACCTCGGCGCGTTTGCCCCGACGGCCGGTCAGGTCCACGCCGAAGTCCTCCGCGCGTTCCCGAACGCCAACATCACGTTCACCATCGACGAAAAACGCCAGGGGATCGTCGACTCCTGGCCCGCCGATGTGGACGACTCGGCCGCACGCCGCGACTGGGGCTTTGCGCCGCAGTACGATTTCGAGCGTGCGTTCCGGGACTATCTCATTCCCACGATTAAGCAAAGATACTGATATCGCGACGTACGGAGCGCGGGGGCTTCAGCCCCCGCGTTGTCCCCGGGGCTGAAGCCCCGGGGCTCCGAAATTCCCCTGAGAGTGGAGATTCCCAAAGTGCCGAAGTTGACAGTTGATGGTGTTGGTTCGTTTGAAGTTGAAGCTGGAAAGCGCCTCGTCCTTGCCCTCGAGCAGGATGCGGCGATTGATCAGTTGCATGCGTGCGGAGGCCGCGCGCGGTGCACGACGTGCAAGGTGGAATTCATCGACGGCGAACCCGCGAAGATGACCGTCGCGGAAAAGACGGTGCTCGCGGCCAAGGGCCTGACGGGCGTGCGCCTGTCCTGCCAGATTCTCTGCGACCACGACATGACCGTGCGGGCGATCAGCCGCCTGGCTGGGTCAGGGCGCGCCGATGCCGGTGGGGCGCCTGCGGCGCAGATTGAGCCCGAAGCTGTCTACGAATGACAGAGCGAGTAAATGGAGCACAAGGGCTTTAGCCCTTGTGTGTCCCAGGGGCTGAAGCCCCTGGGCTCCATAGATCCGCCGCCCTGACCAACGCCGCATCCACGTTCGGCGAGATGTTGTCCGCGCCCACGACCGCGTCGAAGCCGGACTTGCGCATGATGGCGCGTGGCTGATCGGGTGCGCCGCAGAAGATCGCGGTGCGGCCTGATTGCTTCAGGCGCGCGGCGGCATCTTCGAGCGCCTTCAGCCCGGTGGCATCAATCGTCGTCATGTTCCGCAGCCTGAAGATGACGACCGGTGGCAGCTCGTCGATGTGGTCGAGCACCCGGTGCAATTTGTCGGTCGCGCCGAACAGAAATGGACCGTGAATCCGGAAGATGGCGACGTACGGCGGGATGGGTTTGTCCTGCAGCACGTGCACCCGCCCGGCTTCCACGTATTCCCCCGTCACCCTCGACACCGTCGTCGTCCTCGAGACCCGGCGGATGAAGAGCAGTGCCGCGAGGACCATGCCGACTTCGACCGCGACCGTGAGGTCGGCGAAGACCGTCAGCGCAAAGGTCACCGCCCAGACGCTGACATCGGTCCATGAATGACGCCAGAGGGCAGGAAGCTCGTGCCACTCGCCCATGTTCCAGGCGACGACAAACAAAATGGCGGCGAGCACGGACATCGGGATGAGGCCCGCCAGGTCGGCGCCCACCAGCAGGACGATGAGCAGCGTGACGGCGTGGATCATGCCGGCCACGGGCGTGCGCGCGCCGGAACGGATGTTGGTCGCCGTGCGTGCGATCGCGCCGGTCGCTGGAAGTCCGCCCACCATCGGCGACACCACATTGGCGACGCCCTGGGCGATCAACTCCACGTTCGGGTTGTGGCGGTCTCCGCTCATGCGGTCCGCCACGACGGCCGACATGAGGGACTCGATGGCGCCAAGCATGGCGACCGTCATCGCCGGCGAAATGAGCTTCGTGATCAGCGCAGGATCAAACGCCGGAATGTGAAACTCCGGCAGCCCGGCAGGAATGGTGCCGAATCGCGAGCCGATGGTTTCGACGTTCACACCCAGCAACCACGCCACAGCGGTGCCGCCGACCAGCGCGACCACGGTGCCTGGAATGGCCCTCACATAGCGATTCACGAGAAGGATGGTCGTCAGTGCGCCTGCACCAACCGCCACCGAGGCCGGGACGAGTGTGTCGCGGTGTCGCCACACTGCGGCCATGCGCTCCAGAAACTCGCCGACATTCTCGGTGACCGTGATGCCGAAAAACTCACTGATCTGCGTGCTCGCGATCAGGACGGCGATGCCGTTCGTGAAGCCGATGATGACCGGCCGTGGAATGAACTTCACGGCCGTGCCGGTCTTCGTGATGCCCAGCAGGATAAGAATGACCCCGGCCATCATCGTGCACATGAACAGGCCCTGCACGCCGAACTCCGCGATGATGCCGGAGACCACCACCACGAACGCACCGGTCGGCCCACCGATCTGTGTGCGCGATCCGCCAAGCGCAGAAATCAGAAAGCCGGTGACGATGGCGCAGTAGATGCCGGATTGCGGGGGAAGGCCGGAGGCGATCGCAAACGCCATCCCGAGGGGAAGTGCGACGAGCCCGACCGTAATGCCGGCAATGAGGTCGGCCCGAAAGAGGGTAAGGCTGTAGCTCTGGATGGCAGGCACCGATTTCGGTAGCCAGTGGCTCATTCCATTGCCCCAGTGCTTCATTGCCTCATTGCCTCATTGATACCTGAACACCACTTTGACGGATGCGCCGCCGTGTTTGGCCCGCGCCGCTGCCAACGCGTTGGCGTGGTCCGCGAGTGCGAATTGATGGGTGACAAGTGGCTCAACATCAGCGCGACCGGTGGCGAGGAGATCGGCCGCTTCGTTGAACGCGCTGATGCTCGCGCCGCCGTGGCCGTGAGCGCCGTAGGCGAGTGTGCCGCGGAACGTGAGTTCCTTGAGCCACAGCGGCGTCCAGTCGAGGCCACGTAGCGTGCTGGCGTTGCCGATCAATGTAATCGCGCCACCCGCACGCGTGAATCGCATCGCGTCTTCCACGGCGCGCGTGCCGGTGACACACACGTAGGTGTGGTGCACGCCGCCGATGCCAATCGGCCGCCCGATGATGGGCGATACCAGTCGGGTGCCGACCGCCTCTGCCAGCGTCGGCAGATACTCGCCGCGTGCCATGACAACACGAGTGGCGCCAAGTCGGGTGGCATGGTCCGCCTGAAACTGATGGCGCGCCATGACGATGATGGAGACGTCAGGTGACAGCGCGCGGAGTGCCGCGACCATCAGCAATCCCATCGTGCCTGCACCGATGACAAGCACCGTCTGGCCGGCAGCAGGGAGGTGTCCGCGCGCCGCGTGCACACAACAGGCGAACGGCTCGGTCATCACCGCCGCGGCGTCACTCACCGTATCAGGCACGCGAACCAGCTGCGATACGTGCGCGACGAAGTATTCGCCCCATCCGCCGCCGAGTCCCTTGGTCGTGCCGATGAACATGCCGGCCGGCAGCGCGCCGTCCGTGAAGTGCGCGCATCTCGAATGGTGGCCCGTGGCGCACGCCTCGCACACCGGCGTGATGGCGCGCGCTTCACAACACAGGAGCGGATTGATGACGACGCGGTCGCCGACGCCAAAGCCGCGCACGTCCTGGCCCAGCGTCTCGATTGTGCCGACACACTCGTGTCCGAGCACAAAGGGGAACGAGGAAAACGGGGAGGTGGATGGACTGGTCGAGAGGCCGACGATGCCGAGGTCGCTGCCGCAGATGCCGCCCATGCGGGTGCGGATGCGCACCCATTGCGCGCCGGGCAGCTCTGGGGTGGCGACGTCCGCGAACCGTGTGCAGGCGTGGGGGCCGACGAGCAGGGATTCCGAGAGACGACCGGCGACAAGCGTCGTCAGGTAGGTCGGGATCGGTGCCGCAAACGAGATCGCCTTCATGCCACCACGCGCAGCGCGCCGGGCACACAGCGCACCTCAACGTCGGCCGAGGTGGCCTGCCGGTATTCGCCGTCCGTCTCGTAGGCCGGGGGCACGGCGAAGTGAATCGTGAAGGACGCGGCGGCTTCCGTCACCACTTCCGTCTGGCCGATGTGTGTGCCGCGCGCCGCGGCCCCGAACAGTTTCAGGCGGCGCAGGGTGGACGCGTCGTGAATCGAGATCGCGTCGAGCGCACCATCGGTCAGTGAGGCGTGCGGCGCGATGCGGAATGCGCCGCCGAAGTTTTTTGCATTCGCCAGAATCAACATCAGGTGCCGCGTCGCGCCGCGACGGCCGGCCGGCGACGTGATGTCGATGTCCACGCCACCGTAGCCGACCAGTTGCCGGAGTGCGGAGTAGATGTAGACCGCGTCGCCCTTGAGCCACGGGATCGACGGGATGTCCTCAAGCACGGCGATGTCGAACCCGAAGCCCGCGATGTTGAGGAAATACTGGTCTTCGATGTGACCGACGTCCACGCGGGTCTCGGATTCGTCGGCGACGAGGCGGGCCGTGGCCGCAAAGTCTGATGCCGGAGCGCCGACCGTCTTGGCGAAGTCGTTCCCCGTGCCTGCCGCGATGAGGCCGAGCCGGACGTGGGTGTTCGCACCGGCCGAGAGGATGCCGTTGGCGACGTTGCTCCACGTGCCGTCGCCGCCCACCGCCACGATCGTGGTCGCGCCGTCGTCGATGGCGCGCGCGGCGATCGTGCGTTCGTCGGTCTTGGAGGCGGTGACTCTGATGTCGGTGATGCCGACCGCGGCGAAGGCCTCACGCACCGCAGGGAGCGCGCGCGCACCCCGGCCCCGCCCGGCGGCGGGGTTCACGATGACGGTGGCGCGCGCGGCCATCAGCGAACGCCGGGCTGCAGCGTTTCGAGCGGGTCGAACGTCTGCGTGCCGTCGCGCATCCACAGTTCGCGGAACGGTGTGGTGTTCACTCCGTCAATGTCGAGGCCCGCCGTGAAGGCGTGGGAATGCAGCGTGATGCCGCCGCGTTCTTCTTCGTTCTCACTGAACGAGCCGCGCAGCGCCATCGTGGCCATGTAGGAACCCGAGCCGTCGTGCATGTAGGCCTGGTAATAGTGTTCGACCGATTCCCACTGGTAGTCGGTGATGTGCAGATCGAGGATGGGGGCCCCGCCGTGCGCCGCCGCGACCTTGATGTCCTTCGCCCCGATGGTGAAGTCCATGTCGATGTTGTGCGGGAAGTGCGGCAGGTGCCACCGGGCGATGGCGTGTTCGCGCGAGTCCTTCGTCGTGGTGCCCACCAGGAAGGGATAAAACGCGGCGCGGGCCATCGGCCGGCCGGCTTCAATGCGCGGCGCGACGTGGACCGACAGCACCAGTTCGCCATACGGCCCGATGTTGTCCACCGAACCCGCCGTGAAGTCGAACGCCATCACTGAGAGGACGCTCTGGCCGTGGTGCGGCTCGACGGGATGGAGATGCGCCGGCAGCAACTTGCGCGCGTTTTCGGTCGGAAATTCGAAGAAGCCGCCAATCGCGTGGCGGTAGTCGTATCGCACTTGCCCTGGATTCACAGTATTCCCTCACTGCGCAGCGTCTCGACGAGAATGCCGGCCGCTCGATTGAGTTGTTCCGGCGAGTGGGTCGCCGAGATGGAGACACGGAACCGTGACCGGTGTTTGGCCACGGCGGGGAAGATGATGGGCTGCAGATAGAGTCCCGCCCGCTGCAACTTCTGCGCGATCCCGAGGATCTTGCGGTCGTTGCGAATCATGATCGGGATGATCTGCGATGTGGACTCGCCGACGTCCACGCCCGCGTCACTCATGAGCTTCCGGAAGTGCGCGACGTTGTTCCATAACTTTGTCCGCAGCTCCGGCTCACGCGCCGCCACACGGAGCGCGGCGAGCACACCCGCCGTCACGGCCGGTGCGAGCGCACAGGAGAACACGCGCGAACGCGCGAAGCCCATCAGGTAGTTGTACAGGCCCTGCGACCCCGCGACGTAGCCACCCTGACCGCCGAGCGCCTTGGAGAACGTGCCGACGTGAATGTCGATCTGGTCCTCCATCTCGAACGACTCCGCGACGCCGCGGCCGTTGTCGCCGTAGACAAACGTCGAGTGCGCTTCGTCGATCATGACGCGCGCGCCCGCCGCCTTCGCGATGGCCACCAGTTCCGGCAGACGCGCCGTGTCGCCGTCCATCGAATACACGCCTTCGACGATGACGAGCTTCTTGCCGGTGGTGCCCTTGAGCTTTTTCTCGAGATCGCCCGGCTGGTTGTGCCGGAAGAACCGCGCGTTGGCCTTCGACATAATCACGCCGTCAACGATGCTGGCGTGGACGTTCTGGTCCATGATCGCCCAGTCGCCTGGGCGGAGCAGGGCGGAGAGCAGGCCGACGTTGGTGCTGTAGCCGGTCGCAAACACCATCGCTGCGGGCTTCTTCTTGAACGCCGCGAGCTCCTTCTCCAGCGTCATGTGGAGGTCCATGGTGCCGCTGAGGATGGGGGAGCCGGCCGCGCCGAGCCCGTAGTGGTCGAGGGCCGACTTCGCGGCCGCGATGACTTCGGGGTGATACGACAGGCCGAGGTAGTTGTAAGAGGCGAGGTTCAGCATGTCCCGATGTTCGTGGGTCAGCTGGTCCTCGAGGTTGATCTCCGGCCCCGGCTTCGTGGACATCGGCTGGGAGAACAGGTAGTAGCCGTTGTTCCTGGCACTGCCGTACCACCAATCGTCGTACGGTCCGAAGATCGCGAACAGGTCGTCGCTGGAGGAATAATAGAAATTGCTGTAGTCGTAATCGTGATCGGCCCGAACCGCCGCGCCCTGGGCGACAGCCTGAGGGGGCGTTACTGTGGTGCCTTTACTGTCACTTGCCATGAATGATCTCCGCCGAAACCCTTACCTCGCCGCGGGCCGAAGTCTTGTCTTTTTGTTCGTCTTTCTGCTCTATCTCGTCTTCTTCATGGGCCTGCTGCAGCGCATTCTCATCGTGCCGCTTGCATGGAGCAGACCCGGATCCGCGTCCCGTCTCTTCGCCTCCTGGGTCCGGCTGCAGGCCCGGATTACCCTCCGCCTGTTACGGATCCTTGGTGGCGTCCGCGTGACAGTCGAGGGGGCCATTGCCCCCCAGAGTTGTATCGTCATTATGAACCATCAGTCGATAATCGATATTCCCATCGGGTTAGCGCTGATGCCGGGCCCCCTGCCCCTGATTCCCGCTCGACGCCGGTATGCCAAGGGCATTCCGGGCGTATCAGTTTACCTTCGCGCCGCCAGGAATCCGCTGGTCTCCCAACGCAAGGAGGACCGGAAGGCCGACCTGGCCGGGGTGCTGGACGCCGCCGCCCGGACGGAAGCCGGCGACGCGTCCATGTTGATCTTCCCGGAGGGGCATCGCACCCGTGACGGGGAAATTCTGCCGTTCATGCCCGGCGGCCTCCAGGTCGCCCTCAGCCGCGCCCGCGTGCCCGTCTACTGCATCGTCGCCGACGGCATGTGGAAGTCCCGCACCGTCAAGGACACGTTTTTGAACCTTGCGAACGTACGGGCGAGGGCCCGGGTGCTCGGCCCGTTTGACCCTCCTGCGGACAAGACGGAAATTCCAGCCTTTGTGGATCAACTCCGGACGCGCATGATTGACGCGCTCAGCGACATGCGGCGGTCCCATGGCGCCTGACACCCTGACGACAGACCTGTCGGCTTTCCTCGCGGAGGCATTTGGCCCCTCGACCGTGGCGGTCATCCACTACGGGTCGCACGCCCAGGGCCGCCGGCCTTCGGCCGACAGCGCGTTCGACTTCTTTGTGGTCGTGGACCGGTATCACGACGCCTACTCGTCGCTCCGAGCACGGGTCGGCACGAGCTACGGCCCCGGGTTGGCCACAGCCCTCGCGAATCGCCTGCCCCCGAATGTGATCGCGGTCAATCAGCCACTCGCCGGGGGCGCGCTCCGGCGCGCCAAGTGCTGCGTGATCTCGCTGGCCCACTTCGAGTGGGCGTGTTCCCCTCGCGCGTGGGATCACTTCTGCCAGGGACGCCTGATGCAGCACGTGCTCGTCAGCTGGGTGCGCGACGATGCGGCGATGGCGCAGGTGCAAGCGGCACTTGCGTCGGTGCGGGCACACACGTTGGTCTGGGTCGCGCCAACCCTGCCGGAGCAATTTTCGGTTGAGGACTACCTGGCCGCGGCCCTGCGGCGGTCGCTCTCCGGCGAAATTCGCCCCGAAGCGGCCGACCACTCGCGCACGCTTGCCGCTGCGCAGCGTGACACCCTGGGCCCCGTGTATCAGTCGGTCCTCGACCGGTTCGTGTCACAGGGACAACTGACGGCGGATGGGCCCGACCGTTATCGCCTCGCCGTGAGGCCCACCGCGTGGGACCGCCTGCGCATCACGCTCTACTTTCACCACAGCAAGGTGCGTGCAACCGTCCGGCTCCTCAAACACGTCGTCCTCTACGAAGGCTGGCTGGACTACATCGTGCGCAAGGTCGAGCGGAGCGGGAATGCGAAGGTCGAACTGACCGCTCGGGAGCGGCGGTGGCCGCTGATCTTTTTGTGGCCCAAGGTGATTCGGTTCATCTGGACACGCCCGCAGAAGCGACAATAGGACGCCGTGACGACTGTAGACACCATCGCCCTGACGCTTGTGGCCGCTGCGCTGGCCTCAATGCCTGTGTTCGCGTTCCTGCGGCGGGGCCAGCCCATGGACGCCGACGTGGCACGGCGGTCTGCGTCGGTGCTGCTTGGCTTTTGGGTGCGGGACTGGTTGATGTGGGCGATCGGCCCCGTCGAGCGCGCGGTGATTCGCGCGAAGATTTCGCCGGACGTCTTCAACTACCTGGGCGTGGCCTTCGGCGCGGCGGCCGGCTGGGCGTTCGCGGTGGGGGAGTTGTCGGTCGGCGGCTGGATGGTGTTGTTCGGCGGCCTGGCCGACATCTTTGATGGACGCATTGCCCGCGCGCGCGGCATAGCCAATGACTACGGCGCGTTCATGGACTCGACGCTGGATCGATTTGCCGAGGTCTTTGCGTTTGTCGGCGTCGCCTGGTTTTTGTCGGACACACGCGCCGGCGCGGCGAT
>CAZLJG010000091.1:0-10715 GCA_964559545.1 uncultured Solibacteraceae bacterium
GCGGCCCAACGGGGCGCGGAAGTCGGCGCCCTCGCCGATCCCCAGCGCGACCGGCACCATGCCTGCGGTCAACGCCAGCGTCGTCATCAGAATCGGGCGCAGACGCTGGCGGCCGGCCTCGATGAGCGCCTGCTGCCGCGGCATCCCCTGGGCTTCGGCCATCTTGGCGAAGTCGATGAGCAGGATCGCGTTTTTCGCGACGATGCCCATGAGGAGGATGACGCCGATCATGCTCATGATGTTGAGCGTGTCGCCGGTGGTCATGAGGATGAGCACCACACCGATCAACGACAGCGGCAACGACAACATGATGGCAAACGGATCCAGGAACGATCCGAACTGCACGACCAGCACGAGATACATCAGCAGCACGGCCACGCCGAGTGCGATGAGGATGCGCGAGAACACTTCCTGCTGGTCCTCGGTCTCGCCACCCTGAGTGATGGCATAGCCGGCCGGCAATGGAATGGCATCGATCCGGCGTTGAATGTCGGCGATGACGTCCGTCAGCGCGCGGCCCTGCGTGTTGGCCTGCACCGAGATCACGCGATCGCGGTCGAGGTGATCGATACGCGCCGGTCCGAGGGACTGCGTAATCGTCGCCACCTGACCGAGTGGCAGCGAGGCCGGACGGCCCTGTGGATCGCGAACCGAAATCGGCAGGCTCGAGAGGTCGCTTGCCCTCTGGCGTTCTTCGGGGGCGAGACGAACGGTGACGTCACGGGTCTTGCCCGTCGGATCAACCCAGTCCCCGGCGTCGATGCCGGCGAACGCGGGTCGCAAGGTCTGCGCGACGTCCGCCACCGTGATACCGAGTGACCCCGCCAGCGCACGGTCCATCCGGACATCGAGTTCCGGCTTCTGTCCACGCGTCGAGAACCCGACGTCCACCGCGCCTGGCACCTGACGCACCTGCGTGATGACCTCGTCCGCGATACGCGTCAGTTCACGGGTATCCGTCCCGCGCACCTGCACCTGGATCTGCTTCCGGTTGTCGAGTCGTCCGCTCGAAATCGATGCGGTCACGCCACCCAGGGCCTTGAAGTCCTCGCGTAGTTCCGCAGCAATGACGTCCTGATGCCGCGTGCGTTCAGCCTTGGGGGTCAGCCGCACGTACACGGTGCCATCGTCAACCGCGCCGGTGAATGATCCGATCGTCGTGTACGTGTACGCCACTTCGCCGGTCTTGGCCCGTGCGAGCGCGGCCGCTTCCTCCGCTTTGCGTTTTGTGTATTCGAGACTCGACCCCGGAGGCGTCTCAAGCTGCACGATGAACTCGGATACGTCCTGCACCGGGAAGAAGCCGCCGCCGATGTACCCGAGCGCCGGCATGGCGAGCGCCGCGACAAACGAACCCACCGCCAGCGTGACCATTGCCAGACGATGCCGCAACGCCCAGCCGATCACGCGCTTGTACCGGTCGGCTTGACGATCAAACCAGCGATTGAACCGGTCGAGACCGCGCGAAATGAACGAGCGCTCCGCCATCGGCGTGTGGGGGTCAGGCCAGTAGGCCGACAACATCGGGTCCAGCGAAAACGACACAAACAGCGAGACCAGCACAGAGAACGCAATCGTCAGGGCAAACGGCGCGAACCATTGCTCGGCTTCGCCGCCCATGAACGCGATCGGCACAAACACGACGACGATGGAGAGTGTCGTCGCGGTGACAGCCAGGCCAATCTCCGACGTGCCTTCGCGAGCCGCGTCAAAATGGCTCTTGCCCATCTCGACATGGCGCACGATGTTCTCGCGCACCACAATCGCATCGTCAATCAGAATGCCGATGGCGAGGGAGAGACCGAGCAGCGACATGGTGTTCAGGGTGAAGCCGAACGCCATGAGGGCGATAAACGATGCGATGACCGAGACCGGCAGGGCCAGTCCCGTGATGACGGTTGACCGCCAGGAGTTGAGGAACACAAACACCACGAGCACGGTCAATACCGCGCCTTCGATCAGCGCCGACTGGACGTTCGCGACCGAGTTCTCCACGCGCGTGCCGGCGTCACGAACGATGTGGAGGACGACGCCTTCGGGGAGTGTGGGGCGGATGGCCTCCACTTCCGCGCGGATGGCATCGGCGACTGCCGTCGTGCTGAAGCCGCGTGACTTCTTGATGTCGATGCCGACGGCGTCCTGCCCGGAATACAGCGCGGTTGTGCGCGGCTCTTCAATCCCAACACGCACATTGGCCACGTCGCCGAGGCGGACGACGCGTCCACCCCGGTCGGCCACGACCACGCGGCTGAAATCGTCGGCCGTCTCAACGCGGCCGCGCAGGCGGATGGTGCGTTCGTCGTTGACGCCTTGCAGGCGCCCGACCGGCGCCGCCAGGTTCTGACGCTGCAGGGCGCCGACGACCTCGGCCACGCTGACGCCGGCCGTCTGCAGGGCGTTGGGGCGCAGCTCAACAGACATCTCACGCGTGTTTGCGCCGGAGATATCCACTGATCCGACACCGCCGAGCGCGCGAATCCGCCGGGTAATGCCGGGATCGGCGAGCAGGGTCAATTCCGGGATCGAGAGCGTGTTCGACGCGACCGCGAGCGACACAACAGGGAAGTCGTCCAGGCTGACCTTGGTCAGCACCGGCTCTTCCATCTCAGCCGGCAGGTCGTTACGGATCGCATTGATCTCGTCCCGGATCTCCTGAACGGCTTCCTGGAGGTCCTTTTCGTACGTGAACTGGATCGTGATGGTCGCGAAGCTGTCGAGCGCGGAGGATTCGATCTTGCGAACGCCGCTGATACCGGCGAGCGACTCTTCGATCGGCTCGACGATCTCGCGTTCGACGTTGTCAGGGGACGCCCCCGGATACGGCACCGCCAGGACGACGATGGGCGGGTTGACCTCGGGAAATTCGTCGGTGTCGAGCTGGGTCAGCGACACGAGGCCGAAGACCACGAGCGCGACCATCGACACGACCGTGATCACCGGTCGTTTGATGGCGAAGTCTGAAATGACCATGGTTTACAGTCCCGACGGCATGGCGGCCGTCTTCGGAATGGCGCCCACGACGCGCACGGGCGTGCCGGACGACAGGGTGCGTGCCGCGCCGAGAATCACGACGTCGCCGTCGACGATGCCGTTGGTGACCTCGACAAGTTCGGACTCCGACTGGCGCAATCCGAGCACAACCGGCACGCGCTCGGCCTTGCCGTCTCGAATGCGCGTGATGAGCGGCGTGGGGCCCGATTCGTCAACGGCGCCCAGTGGCACGATGACTCCACGGCGTGTTTCAGCGTCCACGCGCCCTTCCGCAAAGAGCCCGGCGATCAACTTGCCGCCGAGGTTGGGGAGTGTCACGAAGATCGTGACCTGACGCGTGACGGGATCCGCCGACGGACTCAACCGATCGATGGTGCCGGTGAAGACATCGGCCGAGAGCCCGCGCACGCGGAACTTCACCTTGGCGCCCGGCCGGACGAGCGAGATCTGATCGGAGGCGACGGCGGCCTCCAGGCGCATGCTCGACGGATCGATGATGGTTGCGAGCGGCGTCCCCGGTGAGACGATGTCGCCCGCGCTGGCGGGCCGGTCGGACACGACGCCGCTGATGGGCGCGCGCACGTTCGTATCATCCAGTTGCTGCTGTGCCGACTTCTCGCGGGCCTTGGCGGCGGCGACCTGTGCCTCCGCGCCGGCGACCATGTTGCGCGCCTGTTCGAGGTCACGTGTGGCCAGTGCGCCGCCCTTGACCAGCGCCTCTGTTCGCGCCGCCTCACTGCGCGCGACCGTCAGGGCGTTTTCGGCGGACTTGACGCCGGCCTGCGCGGACGTCAGGGCATCGGTGAGATCGCGCGCCGCGATGCGGCCGATGACCTCGCCGGC
Source organism: uncultured Solibacteraceae bacterium (assembly GCA_964559545.1). Lineage (GTDB taxonomy): Bacteria > Acidobacteriota > Vicinamibacteria > Vicinamibacterales > SCN-69-37 > SYFT01. The sequence goes on from CAZLJG010000091.1 coordinate 3,835, forward strand.
CCGCACGGTCCGTCCGCGGTCCACGGTCAGACTGACCAGCGCGCCGCCGGTTTGGGCGCGCACTGTCGCTTCGCGCGCCGGTGTGAGCTGTCCGGACACAAAGGGGCCGGACGTCAGGTCGGCCAGGGCCGCTGTGGCGACGTTCTCCGGGGCCAGTTGCACCACCGCAGGGGCGGCGTCGGCCGCGGCGGGCGCCGGCGCGCCATTGCCACCACACGCGACCGCACCCATCGTCACACCCAGGAGTGCCGCCAATGTCAGTTTTGTTCCGCTACGCATCATCATCTCCATCGCACCATGCACTACTGAATCGGAAGGTCCGGCAAGAGCGCCACGCGCACGCGGGCGAGTTGCAGGTCGCGCGCGGCCTGCGCGCGATTGGCCTGCGCTGATTGCAGCGCGAGCCGTGAATCTGACAGTTCAAGCTGAGTCGACAGGCCCTCGCGGAACCGGAGTTCTGCGATCTCGTAGGCACGGGTGGCCTGCGCGATCGTGCCGGCCGTGGCCTCCCACGCTGCGCGTGCGGCCTCCATATCCTGCAGCGCGGTTGAGCGCTGAAGGGCCGCGAATTCGCGTGCTTGCTTGAGACGCGCTTCTGCTTCTGTCAGGTCGGCTTTTGCCGCGGCCTCTTCCGCAGGAATCCGGAATCCTGCGAACACCGGCATCGTGACGAGTGCTCCCAGCGTCCAGTTGTTCCGGATACGTCCAAAGTCCGGCAGCACCGACGATGGGTAGTTGGTCGCGCTGTACTGCGACACGAAGCTGACCGTCGGTCGCTTGGCGGACTTGACGATCTCAATGCCAAGTTGACGGAGGCGGACACCCAGTTCCGCCTGCGCGAGTGATGTCCGGGATGCCAGGTCGAGGTTCTGCTGGACCGCGGCGAGCGCGTCGGCGAAGGGGGCGGGAGCTGCGAGCTCCGCGGCCTCAAGATCCACGGCCAGTTCGATGGGCTGATCGGCCGGCAGTTCGAGCAACTGACGGAGGCGCAACATGGCGCGGTCCCTGTTGGCGCGCGCGCGAATGACGACCGGCCGCTGGTTGTCGCGCTGCACCTGCGCGCGCAACACTTCGAATTCCGGCTGTCGTCCCGCATCGTACGACTGGCGCGTCTGTTGATAGGCCGCGTCCGCCTGGTCGTACCCCGATTGCGCAATGCCGAGGAGGCGCTCGCTGAGGGCGACGTTGTAAAAGGCCTCGGTGACTTCGAGCTGCACGATGGCGCGCGTGGCCGCGACCGTGAGTTCGGCATTGCGGATGCCCACGTCGGCCTGCTGGCGTTGTTTGCCAACGCGGCCGGCGGTGTAGAGCAACTGCGAACCGGACAACGTGAAGCGGTAGGCGTTGGCCTGTCCGAACGGAAGGTCGCTGAAGTCGATGTCGCCGCCCTCGCCGCCGCTGCTGCCGCTGCCAAACACACCGCTGAATTCCGACGCGAGTGTGCGGTCGTAGCTGCCGCTGAAGCTGATCTGCGGATATCGCTGGCTGTTTGTGCGCTTCAGATCCGCCTGCGCGCGTGAGGAACCAGCTGCGGCGATGACCAGGGATTCACTCTGCGCCTCGGCGCGGCGCAATGCCTCTTCGAGCGTCAGGATGGTCGGCGTCTGCGCGAGGCTGAGCGCCGGAGCGCACACGAGGCTGAGTGCGACAAGGAAAGAAAAAAGACGCGGACGCATTACTTCACCTCGCGCGCGCCAATGGCGCGCAGGAACAGTTGCAGGTAGAGGGTGATGGCGTCGCGCATCGCGTACGGATACCGCTCCGGCATCAGGTCGCGGCCCATGGCGTCGCCAAACAGGGTGCCCATGAGCATCGAGGTCGCCGCCGCGGGGGTGACGTCCGCGCTCACCAGACCGGCTCGTTGCGCCGTCGTCAGGTAATCGGTGAGTTCGTTGGCGATGCTGATGGACACACACATCGCCTGTTTGCACTGTTCGGGGTTTTCCTCGAACTCGCCCATCGACGTGCGGATCAGCGCGCGCAGCTTGTACAGATGTTTGTGGTGGTCGCGTGCCCACACTTCCAGTTCGGCGGCCAGGTCCTTCGGAGTGTCGGGCAGCCGGAGGTACGGCGTCTGCTCGGCGAACGCGTGCAACGCGGCGTGGAGCAAGGCCTGCTTGTTGGGGAAGTGTCGGAACAGGGTCACTTCGTTGACCCCGGCCTCCTGGGCAATGCGACGAGTGGTGGCGCCGCGACTGCCGTGCTCGGCGAAGAGCTTCAGCGCAGCTTTCAGGAGGGACTCACGAACGTCTGTGGCGACCATGGGAGGTACCCTATCGCGGAATACGCTGGCAAGCAAGTGGTTACTTGCTTGCCATTTGGTTGGTCAAAATAACCAACAACAGCCTGAATTTACGCGCAAATTGATTAGATTGTTCGTTACATTCACAAACTTAAGGTTCTTTTCAGATCGGAATGGCCGGTGTACGCTGTGGCCCGTGGCGTTTGGCTTTCAGATTCGGCTGCCGTGGGGTGACCCGCCCGCACCTCGGCGGGCCGCCGCGCCGGCCACGATTGAGGTCGACGGCCGAGCCTGGCCCCTGACCGTGGTGCGCCACCACAAGGCCCGCCGCTACGTACTTCGGATGACCGATGCCGGGGGGTTGCGGCTGACCGTGCCTCGACGCGCGTCGGTGGACGCCGGGTTGCGGTTTGTGCGCACCCAGGGCCCCTGGATCACCCGCGAACATGTGCGTCGGCAGGGCAGGACGAACACCCGGGGGGCGGGAGCGACCGTGGACTTTCGTGGGGCGCAAACGCCGGTGGCGCGGGTGCGCGAGGTGGCTGTCAAGGAACTGCCGCCGCGATGTCTGGAACTGGCGGCCCGGCACGGCCACACCGTCCGCCGGGTGTCCATTCGGAATCAGCGATCGCGATGGGGGTCGTGTTCGTCAGCCGGCACCATCGCGCTCAACTGGCGTCTGGTGTTGATGCCGGCGTTTGTGTCGGACTACATCATCCTGCACGAACTCATGCACATGCGGCAGCCCAACCACTCACGCGCCTTCTGGCGCGAAGTCGCCACCGTCTGCCCCGACTGGCGCGAGGCAGAACGGTGGCTCAAGACCCACGGGCGGGAACTTATCTGATCCCGAGCTTGGCCGCTTCGGCCTTCAGCGCCGCGAGCTCCTTCTCAAGATCATCAAGGCGCCGGATGGCATCGTTGTTCGGCCGGACGTCCGCGACGTTCGACACGCGGGTGATCGCCTGAAGCTGCGCGTTCAACATCGGCTGCGGATACGCGATTCCCGCCTCGTTCACGAGTGCTTTCTGAATGCGCGTCAGCGCGGCCTTTGACTCCGGCGTGGCAGACGCGAGCGCCTTCTGGATGGATGAGGTGAACTGCTGGGCCTCGGCGATCGCCGCGCGCAGGCGAATGTTGAAGCGATACTGCAGTTCGAGGTCTTCAGTCGTGACGCCATCCGCGGTGAGCCGCGGATCGAGACGCACTTCGAGCGGCTGCGACTGCGTGAAGGCGCCGGCCGTGAGCCGCACCGTGTATCGCCCCGGCGGCACGGTCAAGCCGTTGTCCGCCGCCATGTCCCACACGTAACGCTGCATGCCTGCGCGCGCCGTGAGTGGCGCTGCGCCACCGCCACCACCGCGGCCACCACGGCCACCGCGACCCTGGCCGGGCAGCGGCGGCTCACTCATGCCGGACGGCGCCGCGACCGGGAGTCCGCCGCCCGTGTTCGCGCCACCGGCCACCGAACGGATGGTCCGCATGACCTCCCCGGAGGCACTCAGAATCTCCAGCGTGATCGGCGTGGCCGAGGCTTCACGCAACGTGTAGTCGATGATGGCGCCAGGCCCCGGAAGTTCCGGGCCGGTCAACGACGCCGGCATCGCGCCGTGGCGCGACCGGATCGCGACCTTCGGTGCGTAGAGGAATCCGGCGGCGCCGGCGGTCGGCGTCTGATGCAGCGACGTGATGCCGTCCAGAATCCAGAACCCGCGCCCCATCGTCGACACCACGAGATCCTTCTGATGCACCCGGATGTCGGTCACGGGCGTGATGGGCAGGTTCTGCTGGAAGCGCTGCCACGTCGTGCCGTTGTTGAACGAGATGAAGAATCCGAACTGGCTGCCGGCGTAGAGCAGGCCCTCGCGATCAGGATCTTCACGCACCACGCGCATCACGTGATCGGCGGGAATGCCGTTGGTGCCTGGCGTGAGGAGCGTCCAGGACTTGCCGTAGTCATTCGTGAGATAGACATACGGCTTCGGATCGTTCAGCAGCCGGCGATGCGCCACGACATACGCGGAACCACGACGGTGCGGCGACGGATCGATGTTGGAGATGCGCCCCCCCGGCGGCATCATCGGCGGCGTGACTTTGGTCCAGGTCTTGCCGGTGTCGCGCGTGACATGCACGGGGCCGTCGTTTGCCCCCGTCCAGATCACACCCGCTTCAATCGGGGATTCCTCGATGGCGAACAGCGTCGAGTACACCTCTTCACCCGTGATGTCGCGTGTGATGGGCTCTCCCGAGATGTCCTGTTGTGGGCCGGGCTCGTTCAGCGTCAGGTCACCGCTGATGATCTCCCACGTCTTCCCGCCATCCATCGTCTTATGGACGACGTGTGAGCCGTGCAGGATCATGCGCGGGTCGTGTTTGGAGATCATGAACGGCGACGTGCGCTGGAAGCGGTAGGCGATGTCGCGCGACGCATGGCCGTAGCGGTTCTGCGGGTAGTTCCAGTTGCTCTGCGTCTGGCCCGTCGTCAGGTTCTCACGATAGAACTCGCCCTTGCACACGCCGTAGACGACGTTGGGATTGCCTGGTGTGGGTTTGATCGGCCCGGTCTCGCAGCCAGGACCAGAGATGTACAGCGGCTGTCCGCCGCGACCAGCGGCAGGCAGCCGGCTCAGCACAATCCACGTGTTGTTGTCCTGCTGCGCACCGTACACGCGGTAGGGGTACTGGTCGTCCACGTCCACGCCGTAGAGTTCCGCCGTGGACTGGTTGAGCTGCGTGGACCACGTCGCTCCGCCGTCGGTGGAGACGTTGGCGCCGCCGTCGTTGCTCTGCACGATGTAGTTCGGGTTGTCCGGGTTGATCCACATGCCGTGGTTGTCGCCGTGCGGCGTCGGCACGGAGCGCCAGGTGCGCCCACCATCGGTGGATTTGAGCAGCGAGAGGTTGTTGACCCACACCGTTTCGGGGTCCTTGGGATCAACATCGACGTACGTGTAATAAAACGGTCGGGCGAGCAGGTTCGGCGCATTCGACGTCTGCCGCCAGGTGGCGCCGCTGTCGTCTGAGCGATATAACCCGCCTTCGGCACCCGGTGCCTCCACCAGCGCGTACACCGTCGTCGTCTTCGAACGTGCGATGTCCACGTCAATTTTGCCGATGATGCCGGGAGGCAGACCGCCGCCGAGTCGCGTCCAGGTGTCGCCGCCGTCGGTGGTCTTGTAGAGGCCACCGTCGGCCGCGGGGCCGCCGCTGATGATGGTCCAGGGCTTGCGTTCACCGCGCCACGAGGCCGCGTAGATCTCGTTCGGGTTCGACGGGTTCATCGCGAGGTTGACGAAGCCGGTCCGATTGCTCACGAACTTCACGCGCTGCCACGTCTGACCACCGTCGCGCGAGCGATAGACGCCGCGCGTCTCGCTGGGACCAAAGGCACTGCCGAGCACGGCGGCGTACACGAGATTCGGATTGGTCGGATGCACGCGAATGGAGCCGATCTGCCCGGCGTCCCGCAGGCCGATGTGTGTCCACGTCTGCCCGGCGTCGGTCGACTTGTACATCCCGCGGCCTTCGATCACGTTGCTGCGGATGGCCACACTTCCGGTGCCGACGTAGATGATGTTCGGGTCCGACTCGGCGACTTCAATCGCGCCAATCGACCCGGTCTCGAAGAAGCCATCGGAGATCGGGCGCCACGTGACGCCCGCGTCAGTGGTCTTGAACACGCCGCCACCGGTGCCGCCCATGTAGTAGGTGTTGAGCTGCGCCCGGTGGCCGGCGACCGCCGTGACGCGACCGCCGACAAACGGCCCGATGTTCCGCCAGCGAAGCCCGGCCCATTCGGGGTTGCCGGTCGCGGCGGGCGCCTGCGCAGTCTGACGCGCAGCAATCGGAGTGAACATCAGCGCCGGCAACAGAACCAGCGCGGCTACCAGCAGCAGGGGGCGGATCGATCGGGTCATGAGGGGAATGCTAACGCAATTGAGGATGGGGAGATGGGGAGATGGGGGACTAGATCGTTGGAAGCGCATGCAGTTCCTCCGGTGTCGGCACGGGCGGCGGGAGGAACGTCGGGTCGAGGGCCGTGCAGAATTCGCCGAGCATCATCGCCGTGGCCCCCCAGACGTGGTGGCCATCGACCGCGAAGTACGGACACGCCACGACCATGCCGTCGCGCACGCGACGGCCCCACTTCACGATTGACGGATCCCGCAACGCGGCCACCGGGGCCTCGATGATGGTGTCCACTTCGCGAGGGGATGGCGTGAAGACGGGCCGCGCGTCGGCGATGGCCACAATCGGGTGCACGACAAAGCCACTGACGATGACCCAAAGGGTCGAGAGGGCGCCGATCAGCCGGATCGCCTCCGAAGGGACGCCGATCTCCTCGTGTGCCTCGCGGATCGCCGCCTGCTCCGGGGATTCGCCGGCATCAATGCCCCCGCCCGGGAGGCTGATCTGTCCCGCATGGTCGGGCAGGTCCGCCCGTCGGCGCGTCAGGGCGATCGACGGACCCTCCGGTCCCGGATAGATCAGCAGCATCGTCGCGGCGCGGCGGGCGTGTGGAGGATAGGCACCCGGATCCCAGCTCTTGATTCGTGGGGTCGGTGCAAATTTCAGGTGCGTGTCTGCGCCGGGTAGCGGTTCCTGCAGCCGGCGCCGGATCTGATCTTCAAGAGTCACG
>CAZLJG010000092.1:0-10708 GCA_964559545.1 uncultured Solibacteraceae bacterium
TCCGTCGTACCAGTCACTGGCGCAGCGGCTGGACGGACCGTCGTGGGCGCATCCTCTCGGGCTTGATGAACTGGGCCGCGACATCCTCGCGCGTCTGGTCTCCGGCGCGCGGATCTCACTGGGCGTCGGCCTCACTGTGGTTTCGATCTCCGCGATCGTCGGCATCCTCGTCGGGTCGATTGCGGGGTACGCCGGTGGACTTGTGGACACGCTCATCGGCCGGGTGATGGACGTGTTGCTGGCGTTTCCCGGCATCCTGCTCGCCATTGCGCTCGTCGCTGTGCTGGGGCCGAGTCTGACGAATGTGGTGTTGGCACTCGTGTCGATCGGGTGGGTCGGGTATGCCCGTGTGGTGCGTGGGCAAGTGCTGAAGATCCGCGAACTGGAATACGTGCAGGCGGCGCGTGCCGTGGGCGCGCCGGTGTGGCGGATTCTCTGGCAACACGTGATTCCGCCGACGCTGCCCGCCGTGACGGTGCAGGCCACATTGGGGATGGCGGGATCGATCATTGCGGAAGCCTCGCTGAGCTTCCTGGGTCTCGGTGTGCAGCCACCCACACCGAGTTGGGGCACGATGCTGGATGCCGGCCGCGCGCATCTGTTCGACGCGCCACATCTGACGGTGATGCCCGGTCTCGCGATTGCGCTTCTTGTGCTGGGCTTCAACTTCGTCGGCGACGCGTTGCGCGATCGCATCGACCCGCGCGCCAGCTAACGAATCAGCGAACGCAGGCGACGGAGTGTGGGGTCGCGTGGCGCGAGACTCAGCCCCTGGGCCAGGGCCGCTCTGGCGAGTTCGATGTCTCCCGTGTGCCAGCGTGCCTCCGCCAGCCAGCCCAGCAACTCGACGTCCTGCGGCGCAGCCGCCAGCAGCGGCTCCAGTCGCGTGCGGGCATCGCGGTGGTCACCGGCGGCGACGGCCAGCCCGCCGAGGCGCCGTGTGCGGGCGGTTCGGGTTTCGGGCGTCGCCTGGTCACCTTCGAGTGCGTCGTAGCGCAAGAGCCAATGGCGGGCCTCCACAGGATCGTCGAGTGCTTCGGAGGCGTCGGCCAGGTACAGAAATGCGAGCCGGCTGAACGGCGTTGTCGCGACGGCCTCACGCAGAATGCGGGCGGATTCGGCGACGTCGCCGCGGAGAAAGAGCGCGCGGCCGTAGAGGGCGAGGCCCTCAGACCGCCGGACCGTGCCGCCGAGCGCGCGTTCAAGCGCAGTGACGGCCTCGGCGGCCCACGCGACCCGGCGTGGGCCGACGGGGGAGGCCTCCGCGCGGAGCACCCGGACTCGACCGCGCGTGAGTGCCACCGACGAGTCATCCGGTGTGCGTTCTTCGGCGGCGGTCAGCGTGGCTTCGGCGGCGTCGAACTCGCCGCGTCGGGCCTGGGCCAGCGCAATGGCCACGTCGCGCGCGCTACCCGGGTCCTGCGCCGCGAGCGCCGTCAACTGGGTCATCTCATCCGAGGAGCGTTGTTGCGCGCGGTAGAGATCCGCGAGTTCCTCGCGCGCTGGTGCCAGGGCAGGGTTCGTGCGCACCGCGCGTTCGAGGGCGTCAATCGCGCCGGCCGCGTCCTGCGTGTCGCGCAGTGCCAGACCGAGCAGATACAGGGCTTCGTCGAACCCGGCATTCAGTGCGACCGCCTGCCGCAGGGGCTCGATGGCTGCCGCAGCCTGGCCGCTGCGGTATCGGGTGAGGGCCAGCCGGTAGAGCAGGGCAGGAGACTGCCGGTCAATGGCGGCAGCACGGCCGAGCCATTCAGCAGCGGCCGCCGTGTCGCCTTGTCCTTCATACAGCGCGGCCAGGGCAATCAGCGGGTCTGTCGCGCCCGGCTGCAGGCGCGCGGCTTCGCGAAAATCCCGCCCGGCTTCGTCGAGCCGGCGTTGGGCCCGGTCCGCCTCCCCCCTGCGCAGGTGCGACGTCATCGAGTCGCCCCGCAGCGCGATGGCCCCGCTGAAGGCTTCGATCGCCGCGTAGCTATTGCCCGCCGCGAGCGCCCGTTCCCCGGAGTCCACCAACTGCCGGAATCGCTCGGCGTCGTTGAGCCGCTGGACCGCCAACACGGCGACCACCCCGATGGCCACGACACCGACGGCTGCGATTCCTAAACGCACTCAGGGATGATACTTGTCTCGAAGTTCCGAGGTCCCGGGGGACCGGAGTTCCGGAGTTCCGAGGTTCAGTGGGAACGATCCCCCCTTCCCGGTGTCTAAACCGGTAAAGGGGGGTGCTACCATGTTGACTGAGTCCACTGTGAAGCCCCTACGCGCGTTTGCCTGGTCGGAATCGCCCGCCGTCTCCTCCACTGGTGAGGGGCGCGCCGAGTGGGCCGAGGACTGGGCGCTTGTGCAGCAATGCGCGGCCGGTGACGAAGCGGCCTGCACCCGGTTGGTGACCGACCACCAGCGGATGGTCTACCAACTCGCCCTGCATCTGCTGGGCGACCCCCAGGAAGCGCTCGACCTGTCGCAGGAAGTCTTCCTGCGTGTGTTCCGCACCCTCAATCAGTTCCGCGGTCATTCCGCGCTCCGTACCTGGATCTACCGGATCGTCATCACCCAGGCGTCCAATCGACGCCGGTGGTGGAGGCGTCGGCATCAGTCCGAGCAGGTGCCCCTCGACGAACATGTGTCAGCGCACGGTGACCTCCCGGATGGTCGCGCGTTCAGCATGCCGGACGCCGTGGCACAGCAGCAACAGACCGCCAAGCAGGTCTGGCAGGCGCTGGATTCGCTCCCGTTTGATCAGCGCTCGATTCTCGTCCTTCGCGAGATCGACGGCCTGAGCTACGAAGAAATCGGATATTCCCTTGGCGTGGCCGTGGGGACGGTGAAGTCCCGGCTGGCCCGCGCGCGCGAACAACTGCGCGACGTTCTGCGGGGGACAACGTCATGACGTGCCTGGACGTGCGCGGCGTGATCGCGGCCTATGTGGACGGGGAACTGGGCGGCGCCCAGCGCCTGCGCGTATCGCGGCATCTGACCGACTGTGCGGAGTGTGCGCGCGAGGAATCCGATCTGCGCGACCTCGGCGAGATGTTGCGTGGCGCAGCGGTGCTGCGTGCGGTACCCACCGACGAGTTGCAGGGCCTCGCCTCCGGCGTCGTCAGCCGCATCGGCGCTGAGGAACGGCAGTCGTTCCGTGCCAAGTGGGGACGCGTGTTCGAAGACTGGCATTGGGTGGCCGTCGGCAGCGGCGCGTTCAGCGCGGCGTTTATCTCGGTGCTCTTCGTGTTTGCGATTCTGTATTCACCCACCACGCAGGCGCGCCAGATGAACGAACGCGTCGGCACGCTCTACGTGATGGCCGTGCCGGAAGACGGGCAGGGCGAACCGGTGATGCTCGAATTTGAGAGTTCGCTCGACAGTCCGAAGCGTGACCATCGGTATGCGGTGCCCGCGTCATTTGGCTGGAAGGCGGAGCAGTTGCTCGTCACAGCCCTCGACTCGTCGCTTATGCGTCACGGCGGCAGCGTCAGCTTCCGGGATCTCTCCGCGGAGGATCGCGAAGAGGTGGAAGGCATCCTCAACGAAATTGGCCGACTGCGGTCGCAGGCGCCGGCGCGTCGCCCTGGCGGCGTGACCAACGTCAGCGGCATGCACCTCTACATCAGCGACGTCGTCACCGCGTCCGGCCTGTAAGGGCTCAGCGACCGGTCGCGCTCGTCACGTTCTGCATCACATCAGTCGCCCGCACCACCAACCGCGATAGGGCATCGGCGGACGGCAGTGTGAGCGTGTAGCGCTCCTCGCGTGAATCCGGGAGGCCATCAACCGGCCGCAACTCCTGCCAGGCGCCTCCACCCAGCGCGTAGTCCACCCGATGGACGCCGCTGTGGCCGTCGGTGACCTGCACCGTGACCTGCAGACCCGCCACGGTGATCGTGATGACGGGAGGGGTGTTGTCCACTTCGATGGCATCACTGTCGCGCGTGCCTTCAAGTACGCGGTCCGGCGTGTTCGACAATCCGTCAGCCGCACTGATGCGAATGAAGTAGCGGCCGTCGGCCACGGCGGTGGTGTCCCAGACAAACAACGGCGCGCTCAGGTCCGCGCGCAGAGGGCGCCACTCGGTTTCGCCTTCGCGCCTGTACTGCAGCGAGTACGTCAGCCGATCTGCATCCGCATCGTCGGCCTTCCACTGCACGGTCTGCAGGCCGCGCTGGAACATGCGCCGCCCCAGGGAGGCCGTCGTGGCGTTCGCGTCTCCGCCTGGCGGTCGGCGTGAATCAGCCACCGCATCGTCGAGCCCGGCAATCGCGCCCTCGTCGCTGGAGAATGGCCGCTGGAAGACCACGCCCGGCGGATGGGCTGTGATCTCCGTGACGACCGGACGTGTGTTGCGCGGCAGGTAGGCCACCGTGACAGACGTGAGTACCGCCGGTGTGGCAGGGAATGACGCACGCCACTGGATGAAACGCGCGGTCGGGCTCTGAATCGCGGTGCCGCGGGCCTGCGTGGCGGCGGCAGACCAGGGGCTCCACGAGTCGTCAGGCACTTCAGTGTTGCCGGAGCGCGTTTGGATGGTGATGGCGCCCGTGCCATCCCACTGCACCGTGCCCCACTGGGCGAGCGTGCGCGCGTCACGCACGGGAGAGGTGTAGGTCGGGTTTGTTGCGACGACGGTTGGAGCCCCGAGCGCCAGCACACGCCCCGGGTTGGCAGAGACCATCAGGGTGCGCGAGCCGTCGCGCAGCAGGCGCGTCACCTGTTTGGCATCCACGGCGCCGAGCAGCAGCACCGTGCCATCCGTGGAGAGTTGGTAGACGCGACCTTCGGGGCCCGTGGCCGCCAGCACCGTGCGGTCGTCGATGACGGCGAGGTCGTAGATGGCGTCCGTGGTTTCCCACACGGCATCCCACACACCGGCCCCGTCCACGCGATACACGACCGAGCGCCGCCCCGTCGGAGGGGCACTCGCGGTACCTGTGGTCGTGGAGGTTCCAGTCTGGGTGCCGCCAACCGTGATGGTCACACTGCCGGTCACAGCCGTCTCGCCGCCAGGTTCGCCACTTGCGGAAATGGCCGCGACGAACAGACCGCCGTCGGGAGTGGGACGAATCCCGCGCATTTCAGTCAACGTCGTCTCAAGCACGACAAACGGTCGGTCGCCGGCGTCGAAGCGATACAGCCTGGCGGGGTTGTCGGTGCCGGCAAACACGCGACCTGCCTGATCGACGGCGAGCGACACCACATGCCGGGCTGATGGTCGATACACGACGCTTGACGCGCCATCCGGCGTCACGCGGTGAATCGTGGCCGGATGTCCGGTGGCGACCCAGAGCCGGCCCTGCCGATCCGCGATCATCGCCCAGATGTACGGCTCCGCTGGATCAAAAAAGACCCGCGTTGATCCGTCGGGTTCGACAACATGAACTCGGCCGTCCGGGGAACTGGCCGCGTACACGCGAGCCCCCACGACCGCAATGGCGTGAATCGCGGACGGTTCGACGTCGAGGATGGTCGCGATCTCGGCGCCGCGGCCGCGCACGACCCGGCCATCTCCGCCAGTGCCCGCGTACCACGCGCCGTCATCACCACGCGCGAGGCTCCAAGCCTGGGGCGCGGCGAGGTCGTGCACCGTAGTGACAGCGGGTGAGACGACCAGCCGGCCGGCGCCGTCGATCGAGACACCGGATGGCGTGCCTTTGAGAAACTCCGCCTGCGACGCCACCGTCCAGAAGACCGGACCCGCGGCGGGCAGTGAGGTGACCGCAGCAGTCACGAGCGCAAGGGGAAGAGCGAGCCGGAACAGTCGGTGCATGGTGGCTTATCGGGAGGAGCGAAGGGTGATTGGCAGTTCGCGCGACCCACGCACGACGCGGGGCAGCGGCAGGTGCCACGACCCCACGATGGTGCGCGACAGCGCAGTCGCCGAAGTGGATTTGTCGGTGTCGAGCGCGGCCTGCACCGAGCCGGGCAGCGCCGGTTGGGATTCGCCGGCGACAGCCGTCCCCGGCGTGGAGACGAGCAGCCGGACGTGGAGGTGATGATTGGCCCGCGTCTCGCGTAGCCGCGTGACGAGTGCGTCAAGGCTCGCAGGAGCGGCCGGCTTCAGTTCGGTCTGCTCAAGCGCCAGCAGCGACGGGCCGTCGGTCACCAGCAGGCTCACGGCGCCGCTCGCCTGCGCCGGCATCGTGATCGGCAGGGAGACGGTCTCGGTGGCGCCGCGATACCGACGCAACTGCACGTGTACCGTGTGTGTGCCGCCGAAGGTCGGCCGCACCGTGTCGAGCCAGACGCGCTCAATCGTGGAGTAGTCCGCCTCTTCGGCCACGCGCAGCGTGACCTCCATGGACTCCGGCAGCATGGGACGGAAGGGATTGGTCGCCAGCGCGCCAATCGTGTTCAGCGCGGTCGTGGCCGCTTGCGTCAACGCCGTGTCGCCCGTGAACACATCGTCAATCGTCATGCGACCGATGGCGCCATACGAGATGTGGCCGGTCGTTGTGATCGTGGTGGGGCCGGAGGCCCGCTCAAACGACGACAACGCGTTGAGGATTGAGACGAAGGCAAACAGCGGCGTCAGGCTTTCGTCGTGCAGTACCTGGAAGTTGAACGTTCGTGGTGCCGTCGCCGCCGAGTGAAGGTTCACGCGAACGGCCAACTCGGCGGGGCCACGGCCCAGCACGCCGCCGACGCCCACCGATCGGTCCTGCGTCATGCGTCCAATGACCGGACCCATTTCGCCAATCTTCATCGAGGAGTCGAGGCTGGGCAGGACGGTCAGCACCCGCGCCTGCGTCATCGGCATCGTCGTCGGTCCCTGGCTGAGGAACGCGTGGCCGAAGGCGTAGACCTGGTTGCCGTCGATGTGCGTGACGGTGCCGGATGCGCCCATCTCGAGGTCTCCGCGCACAAACGTCATGCCGACAGGATCCCCGGGTTGCAGGGCCCGCCGCGCAGGCGCCTGAGTGGCGTCACTGCCCGAGGCCATCAACAGGGATGTGGGCGCGAGGGCCCTCTGCAGGTCGTGTTCCAGTGAGGAACTGAGTCCGCGGGCAACAACCGCCGCGCCGATCGGGCGAAGGCGGGGCGCCCAGTCGGCCAATGATGGAGCACCCACGATGTCGGAGGGCGCGAGCGGCGAACGCACGGGTGTGGCTGCGCGCGTGACCAAGCGGCCGAGCGCCGCAAAGATTTGTTCGGACGTGGCCGGCCACTGGAGCGCGAACTCGCTGCCGGATGGCCTGGCCGGTGTGGTTCGCATGGCCTCCACCATTTCAGCGATCGGGGTGATCCCGGCGATCGGCTCGCGCGAAAACGATCCCAGCGAGTAGGACACGGCCCCGACGAGTTTGCCGTCGATCATGATCGGACTGCCGCTCATGCCTGCGATGACACCGGTCTGCGCGAGCGGCCCGCCTTCGAGCTTCGCGACGATCAGGTCGCGGCCGGGCGCGATGACGTTCTTGAGCACCCCGATGATGTGGGCGCGAAAATCCTCAAGCGTGTCGCCGGAGAACACGGTGCGGCCGGTGCCGACCATCCCGGCACGGACATCTGCCACGGGCATGAAGGCCACCGCCTGCGCGGCGGGGCCCGGCACGGTCAGCGTCACGAGGCCGGCGGTCACCACCGTCAACGCACCCAGAAATCGCCATGGACTGTGTGGCACACGCTGGTTATAACACGCGCAGGTTGACGCATTCGTTAGCCGTCTGGTACGCTCCTGTTCGGTTTTGTGATGCGTTCACCTCTGCACCCCACCCGGTTTGTTGCCTCGGCGCCTGTGGCGTCGTTTGCCCCGGCGTATTGGTGGTGGTATTCCCAGTCCACTGGGGAGGGCGACGCGCGCGGGTAAGACCACCACGACGCGAGATTCGGGCCTCTTCAGTGACTCACTGGAGAGGCCTTTTTTGTTTGTGGACGAGAGGAAGACGTGACGCCTTTGGCCCGTGCCCGGATAGTCGAGACCGTGACCGCCACCACGATGGCGGAGCTCTGCGCGGCGCGTGATGCCGCCATGCGGACCGACGCGGGCGCCGACATCATCGAATTGCGGATCGACGGTGTGGCCGACATCGACGTGGCGGCTGCCGTCCGTGAGCGACGCCGGCCGGTGATCGTCACGTGCCGGCCCGAGTGGGAAGGAGGGCGGTTCACCGGAGACGAAACGACCCGTCGGGCGCTGCTCACTCAGGCGATTGCCGCGGGCGCCGAGTATGTGGATGTCGAGCGTCGCGCGGGCTGGATACCGGAGGTGGATCACACCACGTCGCGGCTGATCCTCTCTGACCACGACTTTGTGTCGATTCCCGGTGACCTCCCAGATCGGGTGCGCGAGATGCGGCGCCTCGGAGCGGATGTCGTGAAAGTGGCGGTGACCGCGAGTCACGTCTCCGACGTCCTGGCGTTGCAGAGACTGATCGCGTCGGCTGGGCCGAACGTCGACCTGGTGTGTATTGCCATGGGAGAGGCGGGACAGTTGACCCGGCTCTTGCCGACGCGTTTTGGCTCGTGCTGGACCTATGGCGGCGACGCCGCACCGGGGCAGGTCGCTGTGCGGCACCTGCGTGGTCGGTATCGTGTTCACGCGACGACCGAACACACCCGCGTGTTTGGTGTGGCCGGTGCGCCGATCGCGCACTCTGCGTCTCCCGCCATCCACAACGCGGCGTTTGCCGCGGCCGGGCTCGATGCGATCTATGTGCCGGTGCTGGCCGCCACTGTGGAGGACGCGGTGGCTGTGGCCGAGGCGTTGGGGTTCGAGGGGCTCAGCATCACGGCGCCGCTCAAGACAACGTGGCACACCCGGCCTGATGTCACGTGTGATGACGACGCGACGAGACGGCTTGGTGTGGTGAACACCGTCCGCCGCGAGTCGGGGCGCTGGATGGCGAGGAATCTCGATATTCCCGGTTTCCTGGATGCCCTCGACACGCGAGGCGTCGCGCTGGCTGGCGCCTCGGTGTTGGTGCTTGGCGCAGGGGGCGCCGGACGGGCGTCGGCATGGGCCGCGCTGCAACGCGGGGCCAACGTCACGATGTGCGCCCGTCGTAAAGATGCAGGGGCATCAGTCGCAGCGGCACTCGGCGTGCAGGCCGCGTCGTGGCCCCCGTCGGGCTCGTGGGATGTGGTGGTGAACGCGACACCCGCCGGCACGTGGCCCGCAGTGAATGCGCTGCCGTGTGAGTGGGACGCCCTTGAGGCGAAGGTTGCGTATGACCTGGTCTACAACCCCGAGGAGACGGCGTGGTTGCGACATGCGCGGGAGGCTGGGGCGCAGGTCATTGGGGGACTGGACATGCTGGTGGGGCAGGCGGCCCGCCAGTTCGAGTGGTGGATGGGACGACCGGCTGATACGCGCGTCATGCGCGAGGCCGCGCGGGCTTTTGTAGGGGAGATGACGGGATCATGAGACAGACGACGTTTGACGAGTTTGTGGAACTGGCGCGACGCGGCACCTTCGTACCGGTGTGGCGCGAAATCATGGCGGACCTGCTCACGCCGGTCTCGGCCTTCCTGAAGATCGCCGAGCATTCCGACTATGCCTTTTTGCTCGAGAGCGTTGAAGGCGGCGAACACGTGGGTCGTTATTCGTTCCTTGGCAAGGATCCGTTCCTGATCATTCGCGGTCGCGCAGACGAGACGTTGATCGAACAGGCGGGCACGACGACGACCCGCAGCGAGCCGTTTGTGGACGTCCTGCGGTCGCTGATGACGGAGTTCTCGTCGCCCTTTGTTGCCGACTTGCCCCGCTTCACCGGTGGCGCGGTCGGCTACTGCGACTACGACACCGCCGAGTGGTTCGAGCCGTCGGTGGCCCGGCCGGAAACGGCAGACGACGACCCTGAGCGTGCACGCGTCGGCTTCATGGTCTTTGACACCGTGCTGGCGTTTGACCACGTGAAACATCGCATCCTGGCGATCTCAAACGCGCGCGTGCGTCCCGGTGAAGACCTGCGGTCGCTGTACGACTTCGCGGTGGCGAAGATTGAGTTCCTCGAGCGGGAACTGGACCGGAATCTCTCACGGCCCGAACGCCGGTCTGGAGCCGCGCTGACGATTCAGTCCAACCAGACACAGGAGGTGTTTGAGGCCTCGGTGCGGAAAATTCAGGAGCACATCGCGGCCGGCGACGTGTATCAGACGGTGTTGTCGCAGCGGTTCGACACCGAGACCGGTGCGTCGCCGTTTGATGTGTATCGCGCTCTCCGGCACATCAACCCGTCGCCGTACATGTTTTTTATCCGGCATGGCGGCAAGGCGATCATCGGCGCCTCGCCCGAGATGCTGGTGCGCGTCGAAGGCTCCCGCGTGGAGACTCATCCCATCGCCGGCACCCGTCGTCGTGGCGGTTCACCCGAGGAAGATCAGCGGTTGGCCGATGAACTGCGCCGCAGCGAAAAGGAGCGTGCGGAGCACGTGATGCTCGTGGATCTGGGCCGCAACGATCTGGGCCGGGTGTGCGCCGTTGGGAGCGTGCGTGTGCCGCAGTACATGGCGCTTGAGAAGTTCTCGCATGTGATGCATCTGGTGTCGCGCGTGGAAGGGCAGTTGGCCGACGATTGTGATCGCCTGGATGCCCTGGCTGCCACGTTCCCCGCCGGCACCGTCAGCGGCGCGCCGAAGATTCGCGCGATGCAGCTCATCTCCGAGCTCGAGGGCTACCGCCGCGGCCCATATGCCGGGGCGGTGCTCTACTCCCTCCCCGACGGCACCATGGACGCGTGCATCGCGTTACGGACGATCGTGGTGCGCGACGGGGTCGCCC
>CAZLJG010000093.1:0-10684 GCA_964559545.1 uncultured Solibacteraceae bacterium
GACGGCGACTGGAATCTCGCGATGGCGAGTTATAACGCCGGACCGGGACGGCTGCAGCGCGCCGTGAAGAGCTCCAAACTGAACGATTATTGGAAGCTCACCGAAACCTCGCGGTACCTGCCGAAGGAGACGCGGAACTACGTGCCGATGATCATGGCGGCAGTGATCATCGCGAAAAATCCGACGCAGTATGGTTTTGAGCCCGGGGTCGCTCCCCCGCTGGCGTATGACCGTGTCACGGTACCGGATGCCCTCGACCTGCGCACCGTGGCGGAATGGACCGAGACCTCGATCGATGAAATCCGTGAGTTAAATCCGGAGCTTCGCCGCACCATCACGCCGGTCGGCCGTCATGAGCTCAAGGTGCCGGTCGGGACCGCGCCCATCGTCGAAGCGCGACTCGCCGAAGCGAGCCCCGCGACGTTTGCGCAGTTCGAGCGGCACACCGTGAAGTCGGGCGAGACGCTCGCGACCATCGCGCGGCGCTACAAGGTCACGACCGCGGACCTCGCCTCGGCGAATGGACTGGCCACGCGGTCACGACTTAAGGCACGGCAGACGCTGCTGATTCCTCGAGCGGCAAATGCGGCACTGGTGTCCCGCCCCGCCGAAGCGCCACCGGCGTCCACCTCGGCCTCAACCACCCTCACCTATCGCGTCAAGTCCGGCGACACGTTGTTTGGCATCGCGCGCCAGTTCGATACCACTGTTGACGACATCAAGCGCTGGAACTCGCTGACCTCCAGCCGCATCGGCGTTGGCGACCGCCTGACCATTCACCGCAACAACCACTGACCCCGGCTATTTGATGTCGAGCGTGTTCGGCAACTCGCCCAACGCGTAGAAGCGATGGCTGAGACCCGAGTCGCGCACGACGACCACGCGCAGTCCTGACTGTGTGCCTGCTCCGAGCGGCTTCCCCACCGGGCCGGTCGTCACCATTTCAAACCCCGCATCATCCGCCACCGCGTTCCGATGGTAGTGCCCGGAGAACAGATGGCGCACGCCTGCCTCGCGGAAGAGCGAGAGATACAGCGCGCGGCGCTCCTGCGGAATGTTGAAGTACTGGTCCGCTTCAGTAGCCTGCGCCAGAAACCATGGATGGTGCTGGAAGATCACGAGGTGCCTCGCGCCAGTGCGGTGCAGCCGGGTCAGCTCCGCTTCGAGCCAGCCGAGTTGGGCGGCGTATTCGGCGGGCGCGCGTGATGGCGAGTGGATCAGGCTCGAATTGAGCACCACGCCGGAGATCCCGCCTGCCGTGAAGCTGTAGTGGTCGGGGCCAAAACGTGTTCTGTATGCCGCGAGTGACGCCGGCGTGGGCACGTTCTCCACATCGTGATTGCCGGCGATGTGGTGCACGGGAATTGCGGGATCGAGCCGGCCGATGATTCGCAAATACTCGGCAATCTGCGCGGCGTCGCCCGGCTTGTTGACGAGATCCCCCGTGATGACGACAAACGCCGGACGCCACCGGTTCACGGTGGCGATCGCCAACTCGAAGTTGAGCGTCTCCTGCGAGAAGTCCCCGTCGTTGGTGAACATCCCGAACTGCGGGTCACTGAGTTGGACAAAAAAGGGCGGCGGTTGAGCGGGGCCCTGTGGCGCGGCGGCGAGCAGTCCGGTCAGGAGCAGCCACGAGAACATCGTACGCATGGCACATTCTGCCTGAGCGCATGGCGCGCGGTGGCGAAGACTGCGTACTTTTCGGGCGACCACGCATTTTCCGGTTGAATCTGAGAGGCGACCTTGGCTCGGCGTTTGCGACAGGCAGGCGCATGCTGGCTCGACTGCACGCGGCGGCGTTGTTCGGGGTGGATGCGGTTCCTGTGTCTGTCGAGGTGGACGTGTCACGCGGTGGGTTGCCTGGAGTGGCGATGGTCGGCCTTCCCGACGCGACTGTCCGCGAGAGTCGGGACCGTGTGCGCGCGGCGATTCGCAACTCCGGCTTTCCGTTTCCGCCCGGCCGCGTGACCGTGAGTCTTGCCCCAGCGGACCTGCGGAAAGTGGGCGCGGCGTTCGATTTGCCGATTGCCCTCGGCATTCTCGCCGCCTCTGGACTCCTGCCACAGCGGGACGGGCGCGACATGGCCGTCGTCGGCGGCCTCTCACTCGACGGCGGCATCCCGCCGATGCAGGGTGTGTTGCCCATCGCCGTCTCGGCGCGCCGCGCAGGTCGCACGGCGTTGCTCTTCCCTGCGGCGAATCTCGCGGAGGCATCAATTGTCGCGGACCTGCCACTGCATCCAGCCGCGTCCCTGTGTGACGCGGTCCGGATCCTCAGTGAGGACGCGCCTGCACCTGCGCCACCGCCACACCCCGGAACCGCGGTCCGGCCCGTTGGCGAGGATGACCTCGCCGATGTGTATGGCCAACTACTCGGTCGTCGCGCGCTGGAGATCGCCGCCGCGGGTGGGCACCACGTCCTGTTCAGCGGACCGCCCGGCGCGGGGAAGACCATGCTCGCGCGACGGTTACCCGGGTTGTTGCCGCCGCTCGACTTTGAAGAGGCGCTCGTCGTCACGGCGATTCACTCGGTCGCGGGCCTGCTGCCGGCCGGAGCGGGCCTCATGTCGACGCGGCCGTTCCGGGCGCCGCACCACACGTGTTCGGACCTCGCGCTTGTGGGCGGTGGATCAATACCCCGCCCCGGTGAGCTCAGCCTTGCGCATGCCGGCGTGTTGTTCCTGGACGAGCTGCCGGAATTCAGCCGACGTGTGCTCGAGACCCTGCGGCAACCCCTGGAGTCCGGCGTCGTGACGGTGGCGCGTGTCAGTCGCTCCGTCACATTCCCGGCCCGCGTCATGCTGGTCGGCGCGATGAATCCCTGCCCGTGCGGCTTTCATGGCGACCCCCATCGTGAATGCCAGTGCCCGGGACCAGTGGTCGAACGGTACCAGCGCCGTCTGTCGGGTCCGTTGCGGGATCGCTTTGATCTTGGTGTGGATGTGCAGGCCGTCCCGTGGAGCGAGATGGCCGCCACCACGACGCGCGAGTCCTCGGCGGTTGTGCGTGGACGCGTGGAGGATGCCCGCGCCCGGCAACTGCGACGGCAAGGCGCGCTGAATTCAACATTGGAAGGGCGTTCCTTACGGTTGCAGGCCCGGCTGAGTCGCGAGGGACAGGCACTCCTGGCGACGGCGGTCACCCGCATGCACCTGAGCGTGCGCGGCGTCAGTCGCGTCCTGAGGGTGGCCCGCACGCTGTACGATCTTGATGGTGCAGACCATGTCGGCCGGGACCAGGTGGCCGAGGCCCTGCAACTCCGCGTCAGGGACCGGGCACCCGGGCCGTGATCGCCTTGCTGGAAACTGGGGCCCAAGGCCAGGGCCACGTTTGCCGCCGCCGAGCAGGTCCGCACGATCGTCTACGTGCCTGCGGCGGTGATCTGGGAGGTGGGGCTCCTGGCGCGAAGCGTTCGTATCAATCTGCGCCGGCCCCTGCGCCAGTTTTTCGCCGACCTGTTCAGCAACCCTGCGTACCAGCCGCACGCACTCGATCCGGGCCAGCTCTACGATGCGGATGAACTCCGCTTCACCCGTGATCCGTTTGATGGTCTCATCGTGGCCGCCGCCCGCGACTTGAAGCTGCCCCTCATCACGCGCGACATCGCCATTCGCGACAGCGGCAGTGTGCGCGTGGTCTGGTAGCCCGGCTCACACCCGCTTCAAAAACTGAAGCGCGCGCCAATCGTCAACGACAGCACCCGGGTCGATTCGGCGGGCGTCGCAAACTGCTGGAGTCGGAGGCGCGCGTCAAGGTTGAGTCGTTCCCCTGGAATCAATACGCCGGCGCCCACGCCAAACGCCGCACTGAGATTGCTGCCCGTCAAATCCTTCCCGAGCGTAATTCCGTACGACCCCAGCTGGGTGGTCACGTCAGTCCCCGAAACTGAAAACGCCGGCCGAAACGTCACGCGGGCAAGACCGGCGTCCACCGAGACCACCGGCGTCCATCGCGCCTGTCGCGCCCTCCACTGCACCCCGCCCATCGTCACCCAGGCCGGCGCCGTGACGTCGCCCAGCATCGTGACGCTGCGCGCCGACGACGTGAACGCAGCGAGCGTGGTCGCCATCGAGAGGCGACGCCGGGACGCCGTGTCCTGAATCCATTCCGTTCGCACCGTCGCATCGAGCGACTCCGTCAGCCGGCGGGACACCTGGCCCCCGACGAGTCCCCCGACGCGCTGGACCGACCCGGCTCCGGCGTACACGGTGGCCGACCACGGCGAGGTCACAACTGGCGCGGGCGCCGGCGTCTGTGCAAATGCCGTGTGGCCCGCCGCCAGCAACGTCGCCACAACCAGTGTCATCGTCCCAACGCGTCTCATCGCCCCTCCGGTGTGTTGATGCCATTAACCATCCACGGCTGAACGACCACGTTCGAGCGTTCATCGATGGTGCGGAACGATGGATAAAATCGCGAAGGCGTGGTGATCATGTACCCGACCGGATCGCCTCGGCGCGGGCGCCACGTGTCCATCGGGCCTCCCCACGAACCGTCTGGGCCAATGAGTTCCGAGGTCTGCCCGCTCTTGCAGATCTGCCCGACCCTGAGCCATTCACCGGAGCCGGCATACCACTGGCCGTTGATGCGCGCGAGATACCACTGGTTCCCTTCGATCGGCACCGAGGGGTCGTCGAAGAAGAACGACGACGGCCACTGCCCGCGCTTTGTGTGATTGATGCACATCGGACCGGTCCCTGCACCATCCTGCTCGACCGCGATGATGCGGTTCGTCTCCGGCCAAGCCGACACGTTGACGAAGCGCTGGAAGTTCACCGTGCGGAGGTCAACCGAAAAGTACGTGGTGGCCGACTGCGTCGGCGAATATGCGCTGGAGACTTCGTTGGACGCGTCAAACGCCTGCGCGCGCCAGACGAACGTGGTCTCTGCCGGCAACTCCACACTCGGTACAAAACTCGTGCGCGTGGCTCCTTCAGACACCGTCCCGCTGGCCAGCAGCGTGGAGAACGTTGAGGATGTGGCGATTTCAAACCGGTACACGACCGCACCAGCCGGACCGGTGCGGCTCACGTTGTTGACGGTCAGCGTCGGACGCTGCTCAAGACCGGACGCGCCTGTCAGTGGCGTGACCGGAACGGGGGCGCCGAGTGTGACCTGCGGTCCAATCTGCAAGGTCGCCGTCGGGCCGGGCGATCCCACGGTCTCGCCGACCACCGGGGCCACGCGCCAGTAGT
This sequence comes from uncultured Solibacteraceae bacterium, assembly GCA_964559545.1. Classification (GTDB taxonomy): domain Bacteria; phylum Acidobacteriota; class Vicinamibacteria; order Vicinamibacterales; family SCN-69-37; genus SYFT01. The sequence continues at coordinate 5,199 of CAZLJG010000093.1, forward strand.
AGGTCCTCGCCGCCTCCAGGGATGCCAACGTCGCTGTCGGGCGCTGGCCAGGCACCACCGGCACATCCACCGTCTGCACCACGGTCGCGAACGCCGCGTCCGACGCCACGGTGAACCGCAGCGTCACGGCGCCGCTGCCCAGCACCAGGGCCGAGTCGGCGGACAGCGTCACCGGCTGATTCCTGAATGGCACGAGCGTGCCTGACGCCGGGCCGTGGCCACCCGGCGCCGCGATCGATTGAGAGCCAATGGGCGACACGGGGCTGGAGCACGCCAACAACCCACCAATCGCGAGAACGATACACAACGGCGCAACACGCATGCGGGTATTTTCTTTGATAAAAATATTTTCAGCAATAAAAATACGCGACCGTGTGCGCGTAAGATGCGGGACACCATGCCGCCCACCACGCGCCCCGCAGTCCGCCCGAGGGGCAGGCCTCCGAAGTACGGAAAGCCCGGACATCTGATCGCGGTGACGCTTCCCGATGAGATCCTCGACGCGTTGCGCCGGATTCATTCGGACATTGGCTGGGCGATTGTGTCGGCGGTGGAATCACGATCGGCCGGTTCAGCACTCCCCGCCCCGAAAGGTGGGCCCCCGACGGCCGCCGTCGCCCTTGCCGACATCGGCGCCGAGCAGGCATTGATCGTGGTGACAACCGCGCTGTTTCGCACCCTTCCCGGCGTGCAGTTGATCCCGTTTTCAGCGACGCAGTCCTTCCTCGCGCTGGCCCCCGGCCAGGGCATGGCGGACCTGGAAGTCACGGTGATTGACCGGCTGGAATCGGGTCGCGCGCGCCCCCGGGAGGCGGAGGCGTTGAGCCGTTTGCTGGTTCAGTTGCGCAAGTGGCGGCGCGATCGCAATCTGACCTTTGAGGCGCGGTCGATCATCCTCGTCAGGAAGTCCCGCCCCGGCCGCTGAGGCTTACGCGCCCGGCTTCGTGTGCCGCGCCCAGACCGTCGTCTGCCCGGCCTTGTTGAACGCCAGCACGGTGTAGGGTTGGAACGGCGTGCCGTCCATGCCTGGGGCTGAGGCCGGCATGCCGGGCACCGTCAGTCCCACCACGTCCTTCGGGCGTTCCTTCAGCAGGCGCACGATGTCCCCTTCCGGGATGTGGCCCTCAATGACGAAGCCGTCCACCAGCGTAGTGTGGCAACTCGCCAGGTTGGGTGACACGTGGTACTGCTTCTTGATCGGCCCCAGGTCCACATGGAGCACGGTCGAGCGGTAGCCCTTCGCCGACATGTAGTTGATCCACTCCTGGCAACAACCACAGTTGGGGTCCTTGTAGACCGTCAGGTGCGGCTTGGCGCCCGAGGCCACGGGTTTCATCTGGGCGAAGGCACGGGATGAGGTGGCCAGCAGGCCGGCGGCGGCCCCCAGAAAACCGGTCAACAGGGCGCGACGCGACACAGGATGGGACATGAGCCCTATTGTGCCATAAGCCCTTGAGGCTATTGGTCTTCCCTGTGGTGCTGTGCTACCCTTCTAAGGTTTCCGCATGGGTTCTCCGAAATACACCATCCTCGTCGCCAACCGCCAGACCGGAGCCGTACGCCGGTTCACGGTCGCGCGACGCGCGGCGGTGGTGGCGGTGCTTGCGGTCCTCTCCGTGCCCGTGCTGATTGGGCTCGGCGCGCGATGGTCCGGGGAAACCAGGATTCAGCAACTGACCCAGCACAGCGAAGCGCTTCGACTCGAAAACGAGAGTTATCGCGCGGCCACCGGCGAACTCGCCTCACAGATCACCGCGCTGCAGTCGGCGATGAACGAGCTGGGTGAACAGGCGCAACTCGATCCCGCGATGAAGCGCGCCATGGACAATCTGCCGCAGATGGTGCGGAACCGCGCCATGGGCGGCGGTCCAGTGAGCGCCGCGCCTCCGGAGATTGCCAGCATGGGCTCCCCGGACAGCACGTTCGGCGTGTTGCGCGACCTCCTCGGCTCACTCGAAGAACGTCTGCAGACCGTGCGCACCGGCGTCGAAAAGCAGCAGGCGCTGGCCTCGGCCACTCCGTCCATGTGGCCTGTTGTCGGCTATCTGTCGTCGATGTTCGGCAACCGCAAGGACCCGTTCACGGGCCAGCCGGACTTCCACCCCGGACTCGACATCTCTGCGCCGCACGGCGCGCCGATCCGCGCCACGGCTGACGGCGTGGTCGAGTCGGCGGGCTTCGCGGGCAACTACGGCAACGCCGTGGTCGTGCGTCACGGCTTCGGACTCTCCACCCGCTACGCGCACATGTCGCGTATCGCGGCGCGCACCGGCATGACCATCAAGCGGGGCGACCTGCTCGGGTACGTCGGCGCGACCGGCCGGGCGACCAGCGCCCACCTGCACTACGAAATCCTGCTCAACGGGCAGACGATCAACCCGTTGCGACTCCTCGCTCGTCCCTGATTTTTGCAACAGAAAGGAACCCCGTGGCTGCACCGAGTGCTCCGCGTCTTCTTCTTATTGTGGCCGCAGGCCTTTTCGGGGCGTGCACCGCTGCGCCATCCGGGCCGTCCATGAGCTTCTCCGCGCCGGTCGCGCAGTCGTCGGGCGCGACATCGTATGCATTCGCCCAGCAACCCATCACGGTCACCATCGCCAACGCGGCGCGGTCGGGCGGTGCGGCGGTGACCTATGACGTGCAGGTCGCGTCGTCTGACACTTTCTCGACGCTTGTCGCGTCAGTGACTGATGTCGCCGAGAACTCGGGTAGCACCACGACGGTCACGCTACCCGCACTCCAAGGCGACCGCACGTATTACTGGCGATCGCGGGCCACGGTGGACGGTGTGTCGAGCGCGTTCTCCGCCACGCGGTCATTTGTGGTGCGAGCCCAGGTGACCATTCAGGCGCCGGTGGTGCTGAGTCCAGGCGATCAGGGCCGGGTGTTCACGGGGCGCCCGACGTTCACCGTTCGCAATGCCGTGCGCACGGGGGACGCGGGGGCACTGACGTATGAATTCCAGGTGTCCTCCGTCGCGTCCTTCTCGACGATCGCTGCCAGCGGCACAGTCGCGGAAGGCTCCACCGAGACATCGTGGGCGCCCGCGAGTGATCTGCCGCTTGGCCATTTTTATTGGCGCGCGCGTGCCATCGATGCAACCAATCAGGTGACCGGCGCATTTAGCGCCACACCGGTGTTTGAGCGCCGCCCCACCACAGGCGACTTCTTCGACCTGGCGACGGCGACGATCGTGTTGGGGTCCGCGGACGTGGCGAACTGGCCTGTCACGGCGCAGGTGACCAGCGCGTCCGCGAACTGGTCGGAGGTCTGCATTTATCACTCGACGTTGTCGTCGTGGCCGAGCACCGCCTTCTTTGACGACCCGGCCGAACTCGTCCAGGGCAATCAGTGGATGTTCGCGTTCATCAACGGCAAGTGGTACGGCGGCTCGGGACGCTGGTTCCGGCCCGGGCAGCCCTGCAAGGGCATCAGCGCCGACCCCTTCAGCGGCACGTTCTATCAGGACCAGACGGAGCCGCTGCGATCCTACGTGCCGCGCGTAGGTGACATGATCGGACTCATGGCCACGACGCCCAACCGGTTCTGGCCGGCCATGAGCACCCTCAACCAGCGGACCAACGTGGTGCTGGTGCCCTTCGGAGGCTAACCCGGGGTAGAATCTTGGAATCCCCTGCCGCAGGGGATTCCAGCATGCTCAATACCCTCCTCGGCAAGATCATCGGGACCCAGAACGAGCGCGAACTCAAGCGCCTTCGGCCGATCGCGGCCCGCATCAACGACCTCGAGTCCGGCATTCAGAGCCTCTCTGACGCTGCGCTCCGGGCGAAAACAGAAGAATTCAAGACGCGTGTCGCCGGCGGCGAGAGCCTCGACGATGTGTTGCCCGAAGCGTTTGCGGTCGTCCGCGAAGCCGGCCGGCGTGTGCTGCAGATGCGGCACTACGACGTGCAGCTCATCGGCGGCATGATCCTGCACGGCGGGCGCATCGCCGAAATGAAGACGGGTGAAGGCAAAACCCTCGTCGCCACGCTCCCGGCCTACCTCAATGCGCTGGCCGGACGCGGCGTGCACGTCGTGACGGTCAACGACTACCTCGCCCGCCGCGACGCGGAGTGGATGGGTCGGCTCTACCGCTTTCTTGGCATGTCGGTCGGCGTGATCCAGCACGAGCTCAACGACACCGATCGCCAGGCGGCGTACCGCTGCGACATCACCTACGGGACCAACAACGAGTACGGCTTCGACTATCTGCGCGACAACATGAAGTACGACCTCGCGCAATACGTGCAGCGCGGCCACTACTTCGCGATCGTCGACGAAGTCGACAGCATCCTCATCGACGAAGCCCGGACCCCGCTCATCATCTCGGGTCCCTCGGAGCAGGCGACCGATCTCTACTACGAAGTCGACAAAATCATCCCAAGGCTGAAGCCGGGCGCCGTTGTCCAAGGCGCGGTCAAGGCCGAGGATCGCGAACGCCTCGAGACCACCGGCGATTTCATCGTCGATGAAAAGGCCAAGACGGTGCAGCTCACCGAAACCGGCATGGCCAAGGCCGAGGAATACCTGAATCACCGGCTGGTGCCGGGTTCCAACGGCATGTACGACCCGCAGAACATGCCACTGCTCCACCACATCCACCAGGCCCTGCGCGCACACACGCTCTTCCGCCTTGATGTGGACTACATGATCAAGGACGGCGGCGTCGTCATTGTCGACGAGTTCACCGGACGACTGATGCCGGGACGTCGCTGGAGCGACGGTCTCCATCAGGCCGTGGAAGCCAAGGAGAAGGTGAAGATCGAGCGCGAGAACCAGACCCTCGCGACGATCACCTTCCAGAACTACTTCCGCAAGTACGAGAAGTTGTCGGGCATGACCGGCACGGCCGAAACCGAGGCCGAGGAATTCAACAAGATCTACAAACTCGACGTGATTGTGGCGCCCACCAACAGGGTGCTGCAGCGCGTGGAACAGCCCGACCTGGTGTACCGCACGGAGAAGGAAAAGTCCGACGCCATTGTCGAGGACATCGTCGAGCGCCAGAAGGAAGGACGGCCGGTGCTGGTCGGCACCGTCTCGATCGAGAAGTCCGAGAAGTTCGCGGGCATGCTCAAGCGGCGCGGCATCAAACACGTCGTGCTCAACGCGAAGTTCCACGCGCAGGAAGCCGAAATCGTCGCACAGGCCGGCCGCAAGGGCATGGTCACGATCGCCACGAACATGGCCGGTCGCGGCACCGACATCCTGCTTGGCGGCAACCCGGAATACATGGCGCGCCAGCAGTGCCTCGCGGAACAGGTCGCCGAGCGGCTGCCGAAGGGCCAGGAGAAGTATGTCGATGACGAGGAGTTCGTCTACTTCTACCACATCGACCAGTTCTATCGGGTGCCACGCGCCGACTACGAACGCATCTTCACCGCGCTGAAGGCCGAGACCGACACCGAACACAAGGACGTCGTGAACGCCGGCGGCCTGCACATCATCGGCACGGAACGCCACGAATCGCGCCGCATCGACAA
>CAZLJG010000094.1:0-2865 GCA_964559545.1 uncultured Solibacteraceae bacterium
TCGGTGGCCTCGCCGTTGGCTTCCTGTCGGGCCTGCTTGTGGCGCGTGATGGAGGCGCCGATCACGCACTGCGGCTCTTCCTCATCGTCGGCGTGTGCGGAGGGTTCACGACGTTTTCGGCGTTTTCGCTCGAGACCGTTCGGCTGTTTGAGGCCGGAGCCACGACGAGCGCGACGGTCTCGGTTTTGGCGCAGGTCGTGGGGGCCATTCTGGCCACAGCTCTGGGCCTTTGGGCGGCCCGGGCGATAGGGCATTAAATGTTCACAACGAGGCATGGAGGCAATTTAATGGCCGCACCAAGAGCGATCGCGTGGCTGGTGGTGCTTGTTGGCGTGGCAGCTGCGCTCACTGCGCAGACGCCGGTTGTCCCTGGCGCAGAGTGGGCGCGTGTTGATGACCCGAAGTCGGCAGGGTACTGCCAGGCGCCGCTCGACGCGGTGACGAGCCATCTGAAGACGCTCGGCACCACGGCGGTCACCGTTGTGGTCGGCGGCAGGGTGTTGTTCGAGTACGGCCCGCAGGATGAAGTGACCTACCTTGCGTCGGTGCGCAAGAGCATCCTCGCGATGATGTTTGGGAAGTATGTCGCCAACGGCACCATCCGACTTGATGCCACGATGGCCGAGCTCGGAATTGACGACGTGCAGGGGTTGTTGCCGAAGGAGAAGATGGCGACGGTGCGGCAATTACTGGCGTCGCGGTCAGGCGTGTATCACGAGGCGGCGAATGCCGCGTGCACCGGATGTGGAAGCACCTCGGGCGAGCCCCCAGGGCCGCGAGGTTCTGTGGAGCCCGGCAGCTACTTCCTCTACAACAACTGGGACTTCAACGCGCTCGGGACGATCTTTGAGAAGGCGACGGGGAAAGACATCTACGTGGCGTTTGAGGAGGACTTCGCGAAGCCGCTGCAACTGCAGGACTACCGCCTCGACGCACAACGCAAGGCGCGGCGTCCGCAGGCATCCCAGCACCCGGCGTATCACTTCTATCTGTCCACTCGGGACATGGCCAGGCTTGGTCTCCTGATGCTTCGCAACGGCCGGTGGGGCAGTCAGCGGCTGCTGACCGAAGAGTGGATCGAGGAGATGGTCACGCCCGTCACGCCAGTGTCGGCCATGAACCCCGCGCCGCTGCGTCAGGGCCCGTTCGGCTACGGCTACCTCTGGTGGATCTGGGACGGCCCCCACAACACCGGCATCTACCGCGGCGCCTACACCGGCATCGGCGCCATCGGCCAGTTCATCACGGTGCTGCCCGAACTCGACATGGTCATCGCGCACAAGACGCGGGCTAACGCCACGGCGGTGACCCGCCCGCAATATCTCGACATTGTCGACAGGGTGGCGGGGGCGCGATGCCACTAAGCCAATGAGGCAGTGAAGAATTGGTGCGGAAGAAAGGACTCGAACCTTCACCCTATTGCTAGGACTAGCTCCTGAGGCTAGCGCGTCTGCCAATTCCGCCACTTCCGCACGAAGAGGGTCTTACAGGCAGGCCCGGTCACGAAGACCGGAAGTCGCGATTATAGCGCAACCACCCAACCTTACCCAACCCGACCAACCCTTATACTGATTCCCGTGAGCTCCAAGAAGGGCGTCGCCCTTGTCCTGTTCCTGATCTTTCTGGCGGTGATGGCGTCGGCGGCGCTGGTGTTGATTGGCACCTTGCTGGTCGCGCCAAGCCGGCCGACGGCCACGGTGCCGTCCAACGCGACCCTGTTCCTCAAGATTCAGGCGCCGTTTCCCGAAGTCGAGTCCATCAGCCTGTTTTCGCCCCTGGTCACCCAGCAGACGCTGCGAGGCGTGATCGGCACGATCGAACGGGCACGCACGGACCCGCGCATCCGGGGCATGGTCGTGATTCCGCAGACGACCGGCGCGATGTGGGCACAACTCCAGGAACTGCGCGACGAACTCGTCAAGTTCCGCGCGGCAGGGAAGTCCCTGGTGGTGTATTTCGAGTTCGGCGGCGCGGGCGAGTATTACCTCGCGTCTGCCGCTGAACGCATCCTCGTGATGCCGGCCGGCACGTTGGACCTCTCTGGTCTGGCCACCTACGAGGTGTTCTTCCGCGGCGCCCTCGACAAGATCGGCGTGTACCCCGACATGCTCCACATGGGGGACTACAAGACCGCGGCCAATACCTTCACCGAACGCGGATTCACCCCGGCGCACCGTGAGATGTCGCGGTCGCTCAACCGCGACATGTACGACCAGCTGGTGCGCGCCATCGCCACCGGCCGGAACCGTGACGAAGCCGAGATCCGGCGCCTGTTGGACGAGGGGCCGTTCCTGCCCGAAGACGCGAAAGCCGCAGGCCTGATCGATGACATCGCGTATGACGACCAGATCGACGATGCCCCGCCGGTGCAGGGCACGCGCCGTTTTGAGGGCGAAGATTACGTGCGGTCCCTGTCGTCCGGGCGCGGAGACAAGGTCGCGCTGCTGTATGCCGTCGGCACGATTGCCAGCGGCAAGTCGAGCTTCGACGGCCCGAGCGGCTCGGTGCTCGGTTCAGACACCTTCGTGGAGTGGCTGCGGAAGGTCCGCGCCGACAGTTCCATTCGCGCTGTGGTCATTCGCATCGACAGCCCAGGTGGTTCCGCGATCGCCTCGGAGGTCATCTGGCGCGAGTTGATGCTGACGCGTGCCGTGAAGCCGATCATCGTCTCGATGGGTGACGTCGCCGCGTCGGGTGGTTACTACATGGCCGTGCCCGCACACGCCATCGTGGCCCAGCCCGGGACGCTGACGGGATCGATCGGTGTCGTGACCGGCAAGTTTGTGGTGCAGGGAGCCCTCGACAAACTCGGCATCGGCACCGGGTCGGTCAGTGACGGGCAGTTTGCGGAGATCTACTCGCCGT
>CAZLJG010000094.1:2965-7890 GCA_964559545.1 uncultured Solibacteraceae bacterium
GGCATCGGCACCGGGTCGGTCAGTGACGGGCAGTTTGCGGAGATCTACTCGCCGTTCCGGACCTTCTCGGCGTCCGAACGCGCGAAGGTCGAAGAGCAGATGCAGTCCACCTACGAGTTGTTCGTGAAGCGGGTGGCGGATGGCCGCGCCTCCACGCCGAAGGACATCGACGCCATTGCGCAGGGACGTGTGTGGACCGGGCGGCAGGCTCGTGAACTCGGGCTCGTGGACGAACTGGGTGGCCTCGACCGGGCGATTGCGCTCGCGAAGGAGCACGCGAAGCTCAAGGCTGATGACGATGTGAATCTCGTCGTGTATCCGCCGAAGCGGAGCTTTTATGACATCGTGTCGAACCCACTCGGCATGGGGATGGGCGCCAGTCTGCGCCTGATGTTCCAGCAGCCCGAAGTGCGGATGATCGACGAGTTCGCGTCGCGGTTCCGGCTGTTCCGCCGGGGCGAGACGCTGATGTTGATGCCGAATCTCTTCCTCCGCGAGCCCTGATCGGTGTCCGGATTTCCTGCGACCCACGCGTCGGTCCTCGAGCGGATCCGCAGCGGGGACGCTGAGGTCCGGCATGTCGCCTGGAGTGACCTCGCCGCCGGGTACTGGCGCCCGAGTTACCACTACCTGCGGTTGCACTGGCGCCTGACGCCCGACGAGGCGGAGGATGTGGTGCAGGGGTTCTTCACCACCGCATTTGAGAAGGGCTACCTCGAGAAGTACGACCCGTCCAAAGCGCGCTTTCGTACCTTCCTGCGGACGTGCATCGACCGCTACCACCAGAATCAACGCAAAGCAGGCGACGCCCAGAAGCGCGGCGGCGGTGTCGAGCCTCTCTCACTCGACTTTCCGGGCGCCGAGCGGGAGCTCGATCGGGTGTCCGCGGATCTGCACGACCTCGACCAGTTCTTTCGCGACGAGACCATTCGCGCGTTGTTTGCGCAGACGGCCGAGGACCTGCGCGCGCTGTACGAGGCGGAAGACCGTGCCGTCGTGTATCAGGCGTTTGCGTTGCACGATCTGGCCGACGACGTGGATCGGACGTATGCGTCGGTCGCCGTGCAACTCGGCATCTCCGTGCCGCAGGTGACGAATTACTTGCACGCCGCGCGGAAACGCTTCCGAGAACTCGCGCTGACGCGCCTGCGGTCGATCACCGGCACCGATGAGGAATTCCGCGCCGAGGCACGCGACCTCTTCGGTGTGGAGGTGGACGTCTGACGTTCCTCTCCGACCGCGTCGTCGGCCACCTGCGCGACGTGGTGACCTGGCCGGCGTTCACGGACGGCCGGTACACCCGAATTCGATCGATTGGTGTGGGTGGGATGGGCCGCGTGTTTGCCGCCCATGACGAGACGTTGGGGCGCGATGTGGCGATCAAGGTGTCCCACGCCCCGTCGGCCGGCGCGGACCTCGACCGGCGGCTGCGCCAGGAGGCCGAGGTGCTCGCGCGGCTTGAACATCCGGGGATTGTGCCGGTCCACGACATCGGTCAGCTCGCCGACGGGCGGCTGTTCTACGTGATGAAGTGGGTGCAGGGGCAGACCCTCGCCGAGTGTGCTCCCGGGTTGACGACCGAGAGCGCGAGGCTGACGGTGTTTGAGCGCATCGCCGAGGCCGTGGCTTTTGCGCACGCGCAGGGCGTGGTGCACCGCGATCTCACGCCGCGCAACGTCATGGTCGGGCGCTTCGGTGAAGTGCTTGTGATGGATTGGGGGGTGGCGAGCCTGCTCGGCGCCTCAGGTGGGGGAGTCACCCGCGTCGGGACACCAGGGTTCATGCCGCCCGAACAGGCCGTCGGTGGTGGCGACACGATCGGCCCCCCGGCGGACGTGTACGCGCTGGGGGCGCTCCTTCGGTGGTTGTGTGCCGGCGGAGATCGGGTTCCACGGCGCCTGGCCGCCATCATCGCCAAGTGTGTGTCTGAGCGCCCGGCCGATCGCTACCCGGATGCGGCCGACCTGGTCGCAGACCTGGCCCGGTATCGCGCGGGGCAGGCAGTGGTGGCGATGCCAGAGACGGTGTTTGATCGCGTCGGCCGATTCGTGGTCGCCCATCAGGCGATCATTCTGCTTATCGCGGCTTACCTCCTCATGCGCGCGGCTGTGGGATATGTGCAGGGGCGCTGACTGTGTCAAAGTTCGCGAGGCGGTTGGTTAATAGGACCCGCAGGAGCGTGTGATGAAAAAACCGATACTCGGCTTGGTGCTTGGCGGCGTGCTCGGGGTGTTTGATGGATTGACGGCCTGGGTGTCAGCACCAGAACTGCGCCCGGAAATCATGGGCATCGTGATGGGTTCGACGTTCAAGGGCCTTGTGGCCGGCGTGCTGATTGGTTGGGTGGCAACGCGTGTGACGTCCGTCGCCGCGAGTGTGGTCGCCGGCGTGCTGATCTCGGGCTTTTTTGCCCTGCTCATCGCAATCATGCCGTCGGCCAACGGCCAGCACTACTACCTGGAGATCATCCTGCCAGGTGCAGTGCTGGGAATGATCGTGGGGTACGCGACCCAGGTGTACGGGAAGGCGAAAGCGGCGTAGGACACGAAAAAAGCCCCCGGTGGGACATCCCACCGGGGGCTTTTCTCATGCTGATGTGACGCGACTACCGCCCGATGATGGCCTGCAGAGCCGCGTCGTTAAATTCGATCGCCATCTTCAGCTTGGCCTTCGTCATGTAGGCCGCAAAGAACTCCTGCCGACGACGCTGCAGGATTTCGTTGGTCAGCTGCACGCGTTCGGCGGCCAGTCCCTCGGGCGTTCCGGTGGTCTTCTCGACCACCTTGGCGACGACGACTGCCGTCGGGGTTGAAATCGGGGAAGACACGGCACCCTGCTCGAGCGCAAACACCGCGTCGTCCACGACCGTGCTCACACCGACGTCCGGCAGGGGAGCGCCGCGCGTGATCAACTCGGTGGTCTTCACCGTCACGCCGGCAGCCTTGGCGGCTGCGGCGAACGTGCCGCGCTGCGCCGCGGCTGAGAGTGTCGCCGCCCGCGTCTTGGCGACCTCAATGGCCTTGAGCCGGATCACATCGTCTTTGACCCGTTCCTTGATCGTGTCGAATGCCGGCACGGCGGGCGGAGCGATTTCCACCAGCGCGATGAACGCAAACCCCTGGCTGGTGCGCAGCTGTCCGGAGACCTTGCCCTGCTCAAGCGTGAACGCCTGCGCGGCGACCTGCGGCACAAACCCGAGGCCGGCGAGCGGCTCCTCGCGCGAGAAGAGGCCGGAGTCGCCGACAGTCAGGCCACGCGCCTGAGCGACGCGATCGAGGTCTGACGGGTCGTCAATTTCCTTACCCGCCTCGTCCGCGATGCGCTGCGCTTCCTGCTGGGCCTTCTCGAACTTGATCTGGTCTTCAATCTGGGGACGCACTTCGGCGAGCGAGCGCACGGCGCCCGGACGTTTGTCGGTGGTCTTGATGATGTGGAAGCCGAACTGCGACTTCACGAGATCGGTGACCTCGCCGACGTCCTGGCCAAACGCCGCATTGGAGAACTCGGCCACCATGCCCTCGCGGGCGAAGAAGTCGAGGTCGCCGCCGCGTTCGGCGGAGGAGTCTTCTGAGAACTGCTTCGCCAGCGCGGCGAAGTCTTCGCCGGCGCCGACGCGCGCGAGCACCGCGCGTGCAGCCTTTTCCACAGCCGCTTCGTCCTTGCCCTCGGTCTTGAAGAGGATGTGGCTGGCGCGCACCTGTTCCGGCGTCGTGAACGTCGACATGTTGTCGCGATACCGGGCCTCGACCTCCGCTGGCGTGACGGTCATCGTGGTCCGCAGCGCATCCGCGTCGATGGAGATGTAGCGCACACGGCGCTTCTCGGGATCGCGGTAGGTTTCCTGATTCGCGGCAAAGTGTGCGCTGACTTCGGCGTCGGTCGGCGCAATGCCTTCACGGAACGCGTCGGCAATCAGCACGGCCATCTCGAGCTTGACCTTGTCGTTGCGCTGGCGATATTCCTGCGCGACTTCGGCCTCCGAGACGTGCACCCAGCCGGTGACGGCCGCCTGCAGCTTTTCCGCCATCAGGCTCTTGCGCAGCTGTTCTTCGAATTCGCTGGCGCGCAGCGGCGGCCGCTGCGACTGCAGCACCTGCCGATATCGTTCGTCGCCGATGAACTGACCGTCCTGCTGGAAGCCGGGCATGCGCAGAATCCGTTCGCGCAGTTCCGCATCCGTGACCGTGAGGTTGAGCCGCGCGGCTTCGACGATCATCGCTTCCTCGTCGATCATCTGCTGCACCACACGCTGCGGAATCCCGAGCTGCTGGATCATCTCGGCGGTCAGCTGGCCACCGTAGGCCTGCTGCACGGACGCCATCTGCTGCTGATACAACCGCTGGAACGTGCCGACGGTGATCCGGCGGCCATCCACTGTCGCGATCGCGTCATTGGGGTTCGCACCCGTGCCCGCACCCGGGTCGAGGAACGAAGGGACGTACAAAAGAACAAAAGTGACGACCACCAGTCCGAGGCTCCATTTCAGCCAGGCCTTGTGGCGGCGCATCCGGTCGAGCATTGTCATGGTCGGGATCTCTCCAACGGTCTGAAAGGACGCATTATGCCACGTCGCTCCAAGTACCAGCAAAATCAACGGCTTGGCCGTGGTATAGTCCGGTAGTTTGGCGGGCCGTTTCGGCCAGTTTTTTGGGGACGCCGACCACGATGCCGGGACGACGACAGGCGGCGTCAACCGCACGCCAGACAACTCAGCTCAACGCGCCCCTTCCGGGGACATTGACGCTTGCCGTGTTCCATCGTGGACAGCCCGGGGAAAGTGTCGAACGCCACGTCGCGCCGCTGCGCCGCGCGCGGCGCGTGGCCCTGTCGATTGCGCGGCAGCGTGAAGCGGCGGTACCGCCCAAGGGCGTCGGCGGCATTCTCTGGGAAATTGCGGTGGACGGGGGATTGGACCGGCGCCGCGT
>CAZLJG010000094.1:7990-10629 GCA_964559545.1 uncultured Solibacteraceae bacterium
TCGGACGGTCAGGTCCATTGGTTGTCGGGCCGCGAATCCGACGGAACGATGAAGGCGGCCGTCGAAGCGATCGCTGACGTGGTCGTGCAGACCGGCGAGCCGTATGCCACCGACCGGGTCGCCGGGGACGGACGCATCGGGGAAGCGGTTGAGGCGGCGGCCGTGGGCTGGCCCCTGGTGGCCAACGGGGCTATCGTGGGTGTGCTGGTCGGTGTCGATCACGGGCGGTCGCGTCGGGTGCCTCGATGGCCCACCGCGCTTCGAGCCGCGGTGACCCGTCTGGTCGAGCCTGCGGCGTTTGCGCTGGCGCACGCGCTCCGCGTGGTGCGGGCCGAAGCGCTGTCGGTGACCGACGACCTGACGCAGTTGTACAACTCGCGCTACTTGCACGAGGTGTTGCGGAAGGAAGCCAAACGTGCGGTGCGGAGTGGACGGCCCTTGTCGCTGCTCTTCGTGGACCTGGACGGGTTCAAGAAGATCAACGACGCGCATGGCCATCTGCTCGGCAGCCGGGCACTGGTCGAAGCGGCCGCGGTGATTCGTGGCAGCGCACGCGAGACCGACGTGGTCGCGCGGTTCGGCGGTGATGAATTCGCCATCGTGCTGCCGGAGACGGCGGAAGATGGCGCGCGTGCCGTCGCCATGCGGTTGCTTGAGCGGATCGCGCGGTATGTGTTCCTCGCCGATCGCGGTCCCGGCAGCCGTCTGACGGCGTCGATCGGCGTCGCGACGCTGCCGGCCGCGGGCCAGACGGCGGATGGAGTTTTGCAGGCTGCGGATGCGGCCATGTACCGGGTAAAGGAAGCGGGCCGCAATGGCATCTACATTGCCGGCGGGGACCTGCTTCGACAGACTGAACTGAAACAGGAGTTACGTTGAACCTCCGATCGTTGTTTTCACTGTTTTCGAGCGACCTCGCCATCGACCTTGGCACGGCCAACACGTGTGTCTACGCACGCGGCAAGGGCATCGTCGTCAACGAGCCGTCCATCGTCGCGATCAACAAGATCACCGGCCGCATCGAGGCCGTCGGCCGGGAAGCGAAGGAAATGCTCGGGCGCACGCCCGGCAACATCGTCGCGATCAAGCCGATGAAGGACGGCGTCATTGCCGACTTCGAGGTGACCGAGAAGATGCTCGCGCACTTCATCAAGAAGGCGCACAACCGCACCATGTGGGTGCGGCCCCGCATCGTCATCGGTGTCCCGTCGGAGATCACGCAGGTCGAAAAACGCGCGGTCAAGGACAGCGCGTACCGCGCCAAAGCCAGCGAAGTGTACCTGGTCGAGGAAGCGATGGCGGCGGCCATCGGCGCCGGCATGCCGATCGAAGACGCGTCGGGCAACATGGTGGTGGACATCGGCGGCGGCACGACCGACATCGCCGTGATCTCGCTGGCGGGCATCGTCTACAGCAAGGCGATTCGCGTCGCCGGCAACGAGATGGATGAAGCGATCATCCAGTACATCAAGAAGACGTACAACCTGCTCATCGGCGAACGCACGTCCGAGCAAATCAAGATGGAGCTCGGCTCGGCCTATCCGCTGGACGAGCGGTTGACGATGGAGATCAAGGGGCGGCACCTGATTGAAGGTGTGCCCAAGACGATCACCATTACCGACGAGGAAATTCGCGAGGCGCTGGCCGAGACGGTGAATGTGATCGTGGATGCCGTCCGTGTGGCGCTCGAGCGTACGCCGCCTGAACTCTCGGCCGACATCGTGGATCGCGGCATTGTGGTAACTGGTGGCGGCGCGTTGCTCAAGAACCTCGACAAACGTCTGCGCGAAGAGACCGGCCTGCCGGTCGCCACGGCGGAAGACCCGCTGTCGACCGTCGTGCTCGGCGCGGGCAAGATGTTGTCGAACTTCGAGCTGCTGAGAAAGATCTCGCTGGATTGATCGATTGGCCAGTTTCCGCCGGACGTTCGTCCTGTTTTTGCTGCTGAGCTTTGGTCACATTCTGCTGATTTCGGCGCAGGTGCAATCAAAGAGCGGCCTGCCGTTGGTGCAGGCCGGTGCGTTCAGCGTATTCGCCTCCATTCAACATCTCACGTCAGGGATCGCCGACGTCGGCCGGTCGGTATGGTCGAACTACGTCGCGCTGCGGGGCGTCGCGGCCGAGAACGACACGTTGCAGAAACGCGTGCTTGAGCTGGAAGGGCTGGTGCAGTCGCAGGCGGCGATCGTCAGTCAGACCCAGGAACTTGAGGCGCTGCTGCGTCTGCAGCAGAGTCTGGTGGCGACCACGCTGGCCGCGCGCGTGATTGCCGGCAATCCTGCGCCCGGCGCCAACATGATCACCATCGACCGCGGGTCGGCCGATGGGATTGAGCCCGACATGGCGGTGATCGGGCACCGTGGGGTGATCGGCCGTGTGTTCGGCCGTCCCACGGAACATGCGTCCCAGGTGCAGTTGCTGATCGGCCGCCAGGCTGCTGCGGCTGCGGTGACGGAAACCTCACTGGCCGCCGGCATGGTGCTGGGGGGGGCGGGCGACCCACCGCTCGAGATGGAATACGTGGACGTGCTGCGCGATGTGGTGGTGGGGGAACGCGTCCTGACGTCCGGCCTTGACGGCATTTTCCCCCGAGGGTTTTTGATCGGCACCGTGGAGCGCGCCGTGCGCGGCTCCGGTGT
>CAZLJG010000095.1:0-10596 GCA_964559545.1 uncultured Solibacteraceae bacterium
AGGGATCTGGCCCGCCTCGTGGGCGAGGTGCACCAGCGGCTGGGCACCACCGCCCGCATCACGGGTGTCGGTCCTCCCGGTTTGCCGATGGCCACGGCCTTCCGCGCGTGGTCCACCACGTAGTCGCCGCCCTGCACGGTGCCGACGGGCGTCGGAAGGAACTTCAGCTCGTGCGCAAACACCTGCTCGAGCGTTCGGTTCGACGTGAACAGGCCGTTGCACATGAAGATGGCCTGCTGCCCGTAGCGAATCATTTCGCGCTGGGGTGCCCAGTAGTCGTAGGTCTGCGCACCGCCTCCGCGCTGCGCCACGACGGGAATGGCCACCGAGACGACCAGTATCGTGAGGAGGAGTCGCTGTCGCATGCGCCGAAGTTTACTCGACCCCGATCGGTTTCTGCTCCCGATAACGCGCCGAGAGTTCCCGGTACGCGCGTGATTTGAACGCGAGCAACGTCACAATAAGCCCGATCGCGCCGGCGCCGGTGAACACAAGCGCGATGCCGCGGTCAGGCCCGGTGCCAAACCACGCGCCAATGGCCTCCGCACCGCGGCCTGTCGTCATGAAGGGGATGACGATGAACTGCGTGAGGGGGCCGATGAGAAACGCAGTGAGCGGCGACGCCGCCTGTTCCACACTTTGCGCAAACCCGAACACGCGCCCCTGGCGCTCCAGCGGCACGACCTTCTGCAGCGTGGTGTGTTCGGCGGCTTCCGCGTACGGGCCGACAAGCATCCAGATGAAGATGCCGATGCCCAGGAGCAGAATCGATGCCTGGATGGTGAAGAACAGACACACCGTCCACGCAATCACGTTGACGAGCAGGAGCGTTCGCAGGGGATTGCTCCCCAGTCCGGTCTTCGCAATCGCGATGCCGCTGATGATGAACGCCGTACTCACCACGCCCCAGAGCAGGCCCCAGTTCTGCACCGACATCAGCGACAGCCCATAGGCGTCCATCAGCGCCATGAACACGCCGCCCAGAAAGTTGTTGAAGGTCGCAAACAGAATGAGCGCGAACAGTCCGTCGATGCTCCTGACAACGGCGAGTGTGCCTTTGAGGTCGATGGATTTCTTCTCGTCGGGATTCGTGTCCGAGGCCACCCGGTCCCCGTCAATCCGGAGCAGGACGAGATGTCCGAAGGCCAGCAACGACAACGCCAGCCCGAAGATCAACGATGCGCGCATCCCGCCCCAGGCCACGAGAAAGCCGCTGATGACGGACGTCGTGAGGAACCCCACGCCCGAAATCATGCCGACCAGGCCGTTGGCTTTGTCGCGTCGGTCCTCGGGGATCAGGATCGTCACGAGCGTTGGTAACGCAATGGTGCGCAGGTTGCCGGCCAACACACCGCACATCACCACCACGATGAAGATCCAGATATGGGGCTGGCTCAACGAGCGCATGGCCTCGAGTCCGACCCATTCGAGGTGAATCAGGCTCAGGGCGTAGAACCCGAACGACACCGCGCTCGACAGGAGCATCACCGTGCGCTTGCGGTGGTGGTCGACGATACTGCCGAACCACACGCCGGTCGCCGCGATGGAGACCAGATACACCCCACCAATAGTGCCGGTCGCGAAGACGGACTTGGTCTCGAGGTAGACCCAGAACGTCAGCGCGAACCAGATGGTGAAGTTCGTGATGGACGAGACAAGGGTGTTGGCGAGAATCTGGTGAAAGGTCGTCATGCGGGCGGTGTTTTTAGTGTAATCCGGCCCATTCACGGCGATCTCACACAATGCTCACGGGGCCCTGACGACACGACGGACCCGTTTCGCGTAAACATGCACCATGAACATCGTCCTGGGCATCTGGCGCGACCTCACTCTGGCCGCACGGTCGTTGGCGAAGGCGCGAGCCTTCACATTTGTGTGCGTGGTCTCCCTGGGAATCGGGATGGTGCCGGTGATCGCGGTGCCGTACGGATTCCGGATGTTCACGGCGGCACCCGCGGGGCTCAAGACCGATTCGCTGGTCGAAGTGGTGACCGCGCCTGTGGACGGGCGGCCGGCTACCCACCAGTGGTCGTATCCGGACTTCGTCGCGTTCCGTGACGCCACCCCGGGCGTGTCCCTTTTCGGGTGGGCCAATGGGGAAAGCGAAGTTGACCTGGGCGCCGCGCTTGGTGGACCGACAAACGCCCGCACGATGTTTGTGTCCTCCGGGTACTTTGCGGGCCTCGACATTCCGTTAGCCCAGGGGGCCGGACTCCGCGAGTCCACCGACCCGCTCGTCGTCATCAGCGATCAGTTCTGGCGCCGGCGGCTCAACGCCGACCCGGAGGTCATCGGGAAAGTCGTCCTGCTGAATGCCGTGCCGCACACCATCGCGGGGGTGGGTCCGGCAGACTTCGGCGGACACCTCGTGTATCACAATGCGGAACTGTTTCTGCCGCTTGAGCGCCATCCGCTCGTCGTGGCCGATACCGCCGTGCGATTCGACCGCGCCAAGGAGTGGGTGAGAATCCACGGCCGCCTCGCGCCTGGCGTGGCGATCGAACAGGTGAGCGCGTCGGTCGGTGCCCTGGCGGCCGAGCTCTCGAAGACTCAGGCTGCGACCAACGAATTCAAGCAAGGTGTGGTCGCGCCGTACCACGGGATGGGCAGCCTCGACGCCTCGGCACTCACCATCATCAGGGCCGTGTTGCAGAGCCTGTCCACGCTGCCGCTGCTGATCGTGTGCTTGAACATCGCCAGCATGGTCCAGGTCCGCGGAGCCATCCGCGAACGGGAGTTGTCGATCCGCCAGGCCATCGGCGCCACCCGTCGGAGGCTGATGCAACAGCTGCTCGCCGAATCGGTGGTGCTCGCGGCACTTGGAGCAACGCTCGCATCGTTTGTGTTGTTCTACCTGCTGCCTGTCGCGCAATGGATAGGCGACGAACCACTGCCGCCGACGATGTTGAATGCGCTGCAAGTGGACGCCACCATGGTCGCGACCTGCGTCGGGTTGTGTTTTGCGACCAGCCTGGTGTTCGGCTGGTTGCCGGCCGCGCGATTCAGCCGCCCGACGATTATCACGGTCCTGAAGGATGAAACGGGCGGTGGCGGCGGCCTGCGGGTCAGTCGTGTGCAGCGTGTGGCGACCGCGCTCCAGATGGCGGTGGCGACCCCTCTCATCGTCTTGAGCGGCATGACACTCGATCGCGTTCGGGCGACCGCCACTGACGACCTGGGTTTTGATGCCGAGGTGTTGTACGCCGCTCCGCTGAACCTGCAGGCGATCGGCGAACAGGCCTGGGTCCGGGCGCAGGGTGTGCGTGACGGGTTGGCGCGTACGCCTGGTGTCGCCGGTGTCACGGTCGTGGATGGCCTGCCGCTCGATTTTCGTTACCGCATCACCCGCGTGGGCACACAACCGGCTGAAGGGACCGCGCCAAAGGTCGTGGTGGCTCACGTGACACGAGTTGGCGACGGGTATCTCGACACTCTGGGCATTCCTCTTGTGCGCGGGCGGATGTTTGGTGCCGAAGATGTCGCGGGGGCGGAGTCGGTGACCATTCTCTCGAAACCACTCGCGACGCAGTTGTTCCCGGATGTCGATCCGCTCGGCCAACGACTGACGTTTGCGGTCGGTGAAAAATCAGAGCGCACGCTGACCGTCGTGGGTGTATCTGCTGACTTTCCCACGTCACAGATGAGCACCAATCGCTCCCAGTTGCTGCTGCCTCTGGCGCAGTATCCGGACGTCCTTCGCGACTCCGTCGGTGTGAATGACGACCTCGGGGGATCGGCCGCGCTGCAGCTGGTGGTGCGCAGCGCGCCTGGCGAGTCGGCCGCGAAGATGACAGCGGCGCTCGAGCAGGCGCTTCGTGAACTCGATCCGGAGTTCGAGTCCGCCTCGATTGTCACCGGTGCCTCACTGCGCCAGAAGAGTGTCCGCGACTTCATGGTCCAGACGTCGGTCTCGGGCGTCGCCGGGGGGATCCTGTTGCTGCTGGCGGCTCTGGGTATCTACGGTGTCGTTGGCTTGATGGTGGCGACGCGCATTCGCGAGATTGCCGTCCGCATCGCCCTCGGCGCATCCCGACGCCGCGTGGTCGGTATGGTGTTGTTTGACGTGATGAAACTGGTCGCGCCCGGCGTGGTAGTGGGGCTGTTGCTCGCCGTCGCGTTCGTCAAACTTAATGGCGAGGACTTCGGCATCTCGTTGAGCGCGTTGGAGCCCCTGGCGTATGTCGTCGGCGCAGTCATCGCCGTGCTGATGGCGCTGCTCGCGAGTTTCGCTCCCGCACGACGTGCGGCATCCGTGCACCCGATGGTGGCGATGCGGTCGGAATAAGCCGTGGAGACGATGTCAACGGGCCGTCACGCGCAGCACATCCAGACGGAGCATCTGGCCGTCGAGCGGTTTGTCGGTGACGCCTTGGATGATCTGCATCCGATCGGGCAGGCCGGCTTCAGCATTGTCCATCTGCCGGTCGTTGCCATCGACCACACGCACGGTCACTGTGGCGCCGGCGGCCATCGGAATCGTGGCTTCAAAGTCCTCGCGATAGATGATGTGGCCGACGCGCGGGTAATGGTTGAGCCAGTACGTCTGTTTCGGCTCCGACACCTCGATGTGCCACGCCGACCAGTCGCGCGCCCGAATCGTGCCGCCCACCTGGTAGTAGGGATGCGCCGGGTCCGGTGTCTCACCCTCGCGGATCGTCGTCGGTTCAAACAGCCCGCGGACGCGCAGGCGCACGTCGTACACGACGCCGGCCTTGCCGCCGATGGTGACCGCCTTTTCAATCAGTTGCTTGTGCAGACAGGTGTCGGGCTGCGGCGCGAATTCGCCCGTGCACGCATCATGCAGGAACAACTGGTGGAGTCCCCTGGCGATACCGCCGGGATCACCCGTCGACGAGTTCTGTGCGGCGGTCACCGCCAGGCCGGCAAGCAGGCACACGGCGACCGCGGGGAGGCGAAGGCGATGGTGCAGCATGGCGAGAGACTCTGCGATTCCCACGCCCGAGTCAAGCAGAGTAATCTTCCGTCGGAGGTTCTGCCGTGGCTGATGTGAAGGACGTGACGTTTTATCGCTGGGACGACATGGAGAAGGAGAAGGTCACCGACCTGCTCGACCGTCGCCTGATCACTGGCGACCGCATGATGCTGGCGCACGTGTACCTGAAGAAGGGCTGTGTGGTGCCGCGGCACCAGCACGAAAACGAGCAGCTGACGTATGTGCTCGAAGGCGCACTGCATTTCTACATCGGCGAAGACGAGAAGAAGGAAGTCGTGATCCGCGCCGGTGAAGTGCTGCACATTCCGTCGTGGGTGTGGCACAAAGCCGTGGCGCTCGAAGACACGCTTGATGTGGACGTGTTCAGTCCGCCGCGCGCCGACTGGCTCGCCAAGACCGACGATTACCTGCGGAAGTAGACATGGACCTTGGACTTCGTGATCGCGTGGCACTTGTCACGGCCGGCAGCAAGGGCCTGGGGCGCGCGATCGCGCTCGAGCTTGCGGCTGAAGGGGCGCGCGTTGCGATTTGTGCGCGCGGACAGGTGGCCCTCGACGCGACGGTCGCCGAAATCGTGAACGCCGGCGGCCGCGCGATGGGCGTGGTCGCCGACGTCTCCAACCCCGGCGATGTCATGAGGCTGGTGGATGACGTCCGGAAGGCGTGGGGGCCCGTCGATATTCTGGTGACCAACTCCGGCGGTCCACGATCGGGCGCGTTTGACGTGTTGACGCCGGAAGATTGGGATCAGGCGGCCAGGCTGCTGCTCGCCAGCACCGTGAATCTCGCCCGCGCCGTGGTGCCGGAGATGCGGGCGCGGAAGTGGGGCCGGATCCTCAACGTGACGTCCATCGCGGCGAAACAACCGGTGGACGGACTGATGTTGTCCAACAGCCTTCGCGCGGCTGTGATGGCGTTTGCGCGCACATTGGCCAACGAGGTGGCGGCCGATGGGGTCACGGTGAACACGCTGATGCCTGGGTACACGCGCACCGATCGGGTCGTGGACCTGGCAGCCCAGATGGCCGCGTCCGGCGGAACCACACCCGAGGCGGTGGCGGGCCGGTGGGAGGCCGAAATTCCGATGCGCCGGCTCGGTGAACCCAGGGAATTTGGGGCCTTGGCGGCGTTTCTGGCCTCAGATCGCGCCAGTTACATCACCGCCCAGTCCATCGCCGTTGATGGCGGCTGGATTAAGGCGCTGTGTTAATCTCTGTTTTCGAAGGACTTAGCGCGTGTCACCGATAGAACTGGCCCTGCCCATTACTCCTCGAGCCCGTTTGGATGTCGTAGACGTCCGGGCCCGCACGGCAGAGGTCCATGGTGACGCGGCCCAGGGCTATCGCCACTGGTTCTGCGCGTCGGAACATTCGACCGCCGGGTTTCTCCCGCAAAGCCTCGCCGCGCGCCTGATTGCGCGCTTCGGATCGGTCGGTCCGTACCTCGACGTGTTCCGCACGGTCTTCCCGGAAGGCGCGGGGTATCGCCACGACCAGCTCGAACTGCGCGACGAACTGGCGCCCGAGCAGAAGGCCGTGGAGCCGACGAACGCCGACTCACATCTGGCCTTCATGGGCGGCGGCATCCGCGCGTGCATCGTCGGCGATGCGCAGCGTCCGGCGCCGATTTATTTCGTCGACTTCGACGGCGTCTACAAAGGCACCCCGCGTCGCCGCACCGCGCGCGTCGTCGGCTACGACCACGAAGTGGAAGTGGCGCGGGTGACGTTGCCGGTGCCGGTCTCCACACATTCGATCGACGCGGTCAACCTGCGCGAGTCGCGCGTCGGATTCTTCGACGAAGTGTCGGAACTGGTCCGGATGCACGGCGTGACCAAGGGCCGCGTGCGCTGTGAACTGGCGACCAACGAACAGTTCGCCAGCCTCACGGTCAACGAATACGAAACGCTCCTGATGAAACACGACCTCGCCGAGGTGCTGCAGAATCCGCTGCGCTTCGCCCGCGAGAAGGTGCGCCACGCATGGAACGATCCACGCGCGGTGCCGGCCAAGGCGATCGGCTACGCGCAGTACGACCTCGTGCGGGCGATCAATCAATTGCTCGATTCGCTCGGCCTGCACACATCCCGCATCGAGAAGCTGGTCGCGCGCAGTCTTGAAGCGCCGGCGTCGCGCTTCCTCCGCATGCGCCGGTCCATCGACCTGCTGGTCTCCGACGCCAAGTCGGAAGGCAAGGGCGAACTCGTCCAGGGCCAGTACCAGTCGCCGATTCTCGTGCAGTGGCGCCCGGCCCGCAACGAAGTGCGCCGCATCGACGTCGTCCTCACGCGCTTCGAATAGACTCTCCGCATGATGCGGAGTCTTCCTGTCGTTCTTGCACTCTGTTTTGTCGCCGTTCCGGCGGCCCAGCAGGCCCCGGCGGCGAACCATCCTGACCTGGCCGCGCTCATCACGAAGGCCCAGACCGTTCGCGACACCGACTGGGCGCCGATCCTGGCCGGGCTCGATCAGATCAATCGCGCGACGCTCGACCTCGACGATCAGGTGGACTACGACCTGCTCCGGTCGCATGCGCGCACCCGCCAGTGGGAACAGACCGAACTGCGCCAGTGGGAGGTCAACGCGGCCGGCGTCATCAATGTCGGCGCGGTCAGCGGGTTGTTCCTACGTGACGGCGCGTTGCCGGAGGTGAACGTCCGGTCAGCCATCAGCCAGCTGCGGGGGCTCGCGGCATCAATCAAGACCAATCGTGAGCGGCTGACGACGCCCGCACGTACGTGGACGGAGAACGCGCAGTATCAGGCGTACTACGCCCGGACCATGCTGGAGAATGAAGTGGCGTCGCTCGAGATCTCCAATGCGGCGTTGAGGGCGGAGTTCCTGGCGGCATGCAAGGACGCGGTCCCGGTCATTCGGGAACATGAGGCCTGGCTCGAACAGGTGCTGCTGCCTCGATCAACACGGCCGCCAACCTGGACTCCGGCGCAGATTGAGTTCTATCAGTTTGTGCACGAACAGCTGGACGAATACGGCGTGGACGCGATGATTCGCGTTGCGGAGGCTGAGGATCGGAAGTTGTGGGCGGAGATGGAGGCGCTGGCGAAGCGCATTCATCCGAGCGGCGACCTGCGGACGGCCTGGGAGGTCATGAAGGACGAGGCGCCGCCGTGGGAGGAAGTCATCCCGATGGCGCAGAAATACGTCGACCTGGCGAGTGACTGGCTTCGGGGACCGGGACAACATGTCGTCACGATTCCAGCGTATCTGCGGTACGGCGCGCGCCTGTCACCGCCGATGGCGCGGCGGACGTTGTCGTTCGGCGGCGCAACCGCGGGGCCGACCATCGACGGCATGCAGTCGGGCTTCTACATCCTGACCCCCCTTGAGGATCGCCTGACGCCTGAGGAGAAGCTCAGTCGGCTCAAGTCCTACAACCCGTACTGGACGCATGTGATTTCGTACCACGAGTGGCTCGGCCACACCGTGCAGATCGCGTCCGCCCGTGCCAATGTCACGCGGCCGATGCGTCGTCTCTACAACAGCAGCTATTTCAGTCAGTCGTGGTCGTTTTATCTTGAGAAGCTGTTCGAGGACGAGGGGTACTTCGAGACGCTGCCTCATATGGAGAATCTCAAGACGCAGATGGCCCGCCGCCAGATGCGGATGTGGCGTGTGCAGCGCATCCTGACGAAGCTCAAGATGGCCAAGGGCGAGATGACGTTTGATCAAGCCGTGCAGGCCTACATTGATCGCATCGGCATGGAGCCCGGCAACTCGTTCATCGAGGTGCAGCGCGACTCCCAGTCACCGGCACCACCTGGGCGCGAGATCATCGGCGAGTTGATGATCCTCAAGCTCAGGGACGAGTTGCAGAGCGCACAGGGCCCTGCGTTTTCGCTCAAGGCGTTTCACGACGATCTGATCTCCCATGGCGCCTTGCCGTTCGCGCAGATTCGCCGGCTGATGTTGCGTCAGTAGCCCGCCGCCTTCCGGTACAACCCGTCGAAGGAGGGGGGCCAGGTCTTGCCCTGGTCGGTGGACGTTTCCCAGAGCTGCCGCACGCCGCCGTCCGGCAGCTTGCTCCATGTGATCCGGTTGATGACCGACGTTCCGTTGGGCCTGGGCACCGGTGCAGACTGCATCACCATCGCGCCATCCTTCAGTCCACCGTTCAGATACAGGGCGCCGCCACCGCTGCCGATCCAGGTCTGGTGCCACTGCTGCGTCTGGCGATCGTAGAAGTTCAGGCTGATGCCGGTGCCTCCTCCTGGAGCGGACCAGTTCTCGACGAGCACGCACCCGGCGTGGCCGGCTTCGATGCGATTGGTGCCCGCGGGCTTGCCGCTGACGGTGACATTCCACGTGCCGATCCAGAAGTCGAACTGGCGGTACACATCGGCCGAGCAGTTGGGTGGGGCCTGCGGCGCCGCAGGCTGCTGGGGTGTCTGAAACGGCAAACTGATCATGGCGGCAAAGATCGGAACGAACACTTTCATGTAGGGACTCCTGCGCTGTAGGCTAGCTCGCACGGATCAGTTGTGCTGTCAGAATCCTGCTTTCGGCCGGTGGCCCCGGAAGTGCGTGATGTGGATCGCCTCATCGCCGAGACGCCGCTCGTCGCTGTGGGGGCGTTCCGCTGTGCACCGGACCATCCCCGGTTCAACGATTCCGGCCTGATTCGCGACTACTGCTTCGCGTTTCCCCGCACAGCGTCCGTCATCGAACACGACACGGGCGACAGGTTTGTCGGCGACCAGACGCGCATTTCCCTCTACAACGTTGGGCAAGCCTATCGACGCAGTCCGATCAGCCCCGAGGGCGACCACAGCGACTACTTCGTCGTCGCACCGCATGTGCTGCGGGAAGCTCTGGCTGCGCGGCGTGCAGCCACAGCCGACGCGGACGACCGGCGCCTGTTTTCGCGTGCACACGCGTTCAGCGAAGCGCCGCTCTACCTGCGGCAGCGCCGCCTGTTTCAGTCGGTCGCCGAGCGCACCCTCGACGCGTTTGAGATCGAATCCGCTGTGGTGTCCCTGCTTGACGATGTGCTGGCGGGCGTGGTGGGGCCGGCGGCTGCCGAGCGTGCCCGTCGCCGGAAGCTTGTGGAGGATGTGCAGGCCCTGCTGGCGCGACGTTTTGCGGAGGCGCTGTCGCTGGCGGATGTCGCGGAGATGCTCGACGTGTCGGCGTATCACCTGTGCCGCGTCTTCCGGGCACAGACCGGCCAGAGCCTGCATCAGCACCGCGACCAACTCCGCCTTCGCGCTGCCCTGAACCGGCTCGAACGCGACGAGGACTTGACGACCATCGGCCTGGATGTTGGTTACTCGAGCCACAGCCATTTCACGGCCGCCTTCCGCCGCGCATTCGGCATTCCCCCAAGCCAGGCCCGCTAGGACTCCCCAGGACTCCTGGACCCCTGGACCCCTGGACTACACTCATGAGCATGTCCCGACTCTTTCGTCTGCTGCTGACCTGTGTTTTGTGCCTGTTGCCCGCCCTGTCGTTTGCGCAGGAGTTGTGGCCGGGCACCCGGTATGACCCGAAGATTCCGACCATCCAGTCCGTGCTGGGCTGGGACCACGGCCAGGAAATTTCGTCGCCGGATGCCATCACGACCTATCTGAAGGCCCTCAATGCCGCGGCGCCCGACCGTACGCGACTGATCGAATACGCGCGCAC
>CAZLJG010000096.1:0-10497 GCA_964559545.1 uncultured Solibacteraceae bacterium
GTCGAGCGCGCGCCGCAGGGCCTGATAACCGCCGTGTGCGCGGTAGTCGTCGAGACTCAACGGATCCGCGACGCCCACGCGGCGCAAGAGCCGCAAACCCTGATCGCGCGGATGGACCGCTTGTGGCACCACGTCGAAGTTGTCCCGAAACACGCCGCTGAGTCCGTCCGGGGCCACCACCGAGGCCAGAGACTCGGCCGTCACGTGGGTCAGGGTGAAGCCAGCGAGTTGCGGGGGGACGTTCGCGCCAGCGTTCTGAACCAGAGCCACAGGGGCCTGCTCGCAGTAGCCGAGACACGGCGAGCGCTTCCAGGTCCCCTCTTCACCGCTGCCGGCAGGTCCGAACTTCGCCTCAAGAGACCGACAGATCCCCTCGGCGCCCTTCACCCGGCATGCGATGTCGTCACACACGTGCACGACCCGCGGCGCCTGACGCTTCGTCGAAAACAAGTGATAAAACGTCGCGACACCGTAGGCCTCTGCGGGCGGCACCGACAACTGCGTGCAGATGTGGTTCAAAGCACCTTCGCTGATCCAGCCGACACAGGCCTGCGCCGCGTGCAGCGCGGGCAACAACATGTGTCGGGTGCCGGGACCAGTGCCGGTTACCGCGGCGATGGCGGCATCAATCGCCGCCCGTTCTTCAACCGACGCGCTCGCGCCGGGTATCAGGTGTAAATCCACGCTACCGTGTGCCTCCGGCGCCCACGGGTTCGGGCACGCCGAGTTTCTCGATACGAATGGCGGCGGCCTTGAACTCCGCCGTGCCCGACTTCGGGTCCACCGCATCGATGGTGAGGATGTTGGTCTCCACCTCATCCGGGAAATGCATCGTCATGAATGTGAGCCCCGGACGAAGACCCGGGTCAATCTTGATGGGCGCTTCGATCGCACCGCGACGCGACACCACGCGCACGACTTCACCAGGGACCACACCGAGGCGAACCGCATCCTCGGGTGAGACTTCGATTCGTTCTCCGTGCCGCAGTGGCGATGTGTATCCGCCGGTCTGCACGCCGGTGTTGAACGAATCCAGCCGGCGCCCGGTCGTGAGCCGCAGCGGGAATTCGTCGGTCAGCGTGTCCACGGGCGGCGAATGGTGCACCACCTGGAATCCGGCACGCGCGCCTTCCACCGGATCAGCCCACAGGCGCGTATGCAGTGTTGGACTGCCGGGATGATCGAGGGTCGGGCACGGCCACTGCAGGCCGTTCTCCGCTTCGAGCCGCTCGTAACTCATCCCACCGTGCCACGGCGAGAGGCGCTGAATTTCCTGCCACACCTCCGCAGCGGTTGGCGCGCCCCAGTCCTTGCCGAGCTTCTTGGCCAACAGCGCGAGGATCTCAAGGTCGTCCTTCGCCTGCCCCGGAGGATTGAGCGCTTTGCGCACACGCTGCACACGACGCTCGCTGCTGGTGACTGTCCCTTCCGATTCACACCAGGACGCCGCGGCCGGCAGCACGACGTGCGCGACTTCTGCGGTCTTGGTCAGGAAGATGTCCTGCACCACGAGATGTTCAAGTCCCTCAAGCAGTCGGCGCGTGCGCTTGGCATCAGCCTCGGACTGCATCGGATTTTCACCGAGCACAAACACGGTCTTCAGTTCGCCGTGCTCCATCGCTTCGAACATCTGGCTCAAATGCCAGCCGCGTTTGTCGGGCACAGTGGTGCCGTATTCGCGCTCAAACTTCGCACGAAGTTCCGGGTCTTCCACATCCTGGCCGCCGACGAACTTGTTGGGAATGGCCCCCATGTCGCCGCCGCCCTGCACATTGTTCTGCCCACGGAGCGGCACCAACCCCGATCCCCAACGACCGACGTGCCCCGTCAGCAAGGACAGGTTGATGATCGCAAACACGTTGTCGACCGCGTTGTGGTGTTCGGTGATGCCGAGCGTCCAGCAGATCTGGGCCCGGTCGGCGCGCGCATAGGCGTGCGCCATTTCGCGGAGCACGTCCGCCTTGACGCCCGTCAATGCTTCGCCGCGCTCGAGGGTGTAGCTCTCCACTGCCGCCTTGTAGGCCTCAAACCCCTCGGTGGCCCGTTCAATGAACGCCGTGTTGCACAACCCGGCCGCGATAATCTCGCGCCCGATCGTGTTGGCCAGCGCGACGTCGGACCCGACTTCGAGCCCCAGCCACACGTCGGCCCACGCGACGGAACTGGTCCGTCGCGGATCGATGGCGTACATCCGCGCGCCGTTCTTCTTCCCCTTCAGCAGGTGGTGGAAGAAGATCGGGTGCGTCTCACGCGCGTTGGATCCCCACAGGATGATGAGGTCGGTTTCCTCGATCTCCTGGTAGGCGCTCGTGCCGCCACCCGCCCCGAACACCGTCGTCAGACCGACGACGCTGGGGGCGTGTCAAGTTCTGTTGCAACTGTCGATGTTGTTGCTGCCCAGGACGCCTCGCGTGAACTTCTGCGCCAGATAGTTCACTTCGTTGGACGCCTTCGAGCAACTGAACATCCCGAAGCTCCAGGGGCCGTGCGCACCGACAATGCGGCCGAATCCGTCGGCCGCGCGTGTCAGCGCCTCGTCCCAGGACGCTTCGCGCAGACGTCCGTGCTCGCGCACGAGTGGCTGCGTCAGTCGCGTGTATTTTCCGCTCATGCGGGGCAGTTTACCCCAACCACCCAACCCCGCAGCGACTCAGCCGCCCACCGTCGCCTATCCGTGCTACCATCCGGCGCCCTTTCACCCGTCTCAGGAGGTCCCCATGGTGTCCTTGATGTCGCTCGCGGTGCCGATCGTCCTCTCCGCCGTGCTGGTGTTCGTGCTCAGTTCCGTGATTCACATGGTGTTGTCGTACCACAAGAACGACTTCGCCGGTCTGCCGAAGGAAGACGAGGTGCTCGAGACGTTTCGACGGCTCAACGTGGGACCTGGCGACTATGTCGCGCCGTACTGCAACTCGCCTGAGACGATGAAGGATCCGGTCTATCTGGAGAAGATGAAGCGCGGACCCGGCCTGGTGGTCACCGTCTGGCAGACCAGCAACTTCAACATGGGAGCCACACTCGGACAGTGGTTCGTCTACCTGCTTGTTGTCAGCCTGTTCACGGGATATGTGCTGAGCCGGGTGTTCCCGGCCGGGGCGGACTACATGGTCGTGTTCCGCATCGCCGGCACGGTGGCGTTCATGGGGTATGCGCTCGGCATGCCGCAAGCCAACATCTGGTACCAGAAGGGCTGGGGCTCCACGATGCGGTCAATGTTTGATGGACTGCTCTACGGCCTCGTCACGGCCGGCGCGTTCGGCTGGCTCTGGCCTCGATAAGGATTCACAGGAGACGTGGAGGACTGAGAGTGTCTTTTCAAAGAACACTCCCAGCCCTCCATTCCTCGTTGTGAACCTCTAGTGCACTACCAGTTGAAGCGAATCATCAACTGGCCGAGACGCCCGCCCGGGTCGTAGGTGTTGCTGGCGTCGGTGTAGGCGCTGGTGACCTGGAAGATCGTCGCGCCCGTGCCGGGGTTCGCCACCGGGTTGAAGTTGATGTTGTCGAACAGGTTCAACACATCTCCACGCACCTCGATGTTCATCGTGCCCTTGAGGTTGAAACGCTTGGTCACGCCAACGTCGATACGCGTGAACCACGGGGCGCGAATCAGCGTCGTGCGCGGTGCACAGTCGCCCGCCTTGATCTGGAAACAGCCGTCGTAGTTCGCCGGCGCGATGTAACGACCCGTCGGCACGCCGAGTGAGCCGTAACCGGTCGCGCTCGTCGCGCTGGTCGTGAACGCGCGACGGGTGTTCAGGATCACGTCGTCGGGCAGCATCCAGATTTCGGTGCGGCCGGTGTTGGCGTTGGTCTTGCGGTAGAACTTGTACATGTCCGTCAGTTCCTTCGTGGTCATGCCCACCAGCCGGACGTTGCCGAAGTTCATCGTGCGCGCCTGGATACGGCCGACGCCGTTCATGCTCCAGCCGCCAAGGATCGCGTCCAGCACCGGGTGCATGTCCGCGCCAAACCGCTGACCACGACCGACGGGAATCGTCCAGTCCCACTGCCCCTTGATCGCGTGACGGACGTTCGCACTATCAATCATCGTGCGACCAAAGGAGAAGCCGTCAAATGCGGACCCACGTTCAACGGCGTACTGGTAGTTGACGCTCGCCGAGAGCCCCCGCGAGAGACGACGACGCAGTTCGACCTGCAGCGCGTGGTAGTCGCTGAACGCACCACTGTCGATGACGTTGACGTCATCCACACGCGGATTCGGGATGAAGAAGTTCTCCGGCAAGCCGGCGGCAAGCGCGTTGTTGCGGCGCGTCGAATTGCCATCCAGGTCATCGGCTGCGCCGACGGGGTTCGCGTTGTTCCGGGCGAGACGACCCACAAACGTGCTGTTGGTCCAGTTTGTGCCGCTGTAAGCCGCCGCGTTCGTGGCGTCCGTACTGCCGTTGAAGTAGGCGAGGTAGATCGGCAGCGGGCTGGTGCCCGTGCCTGCTCCGAAGTATCGGAAGGAACCGGCGCGGCTTCCCCCGGCCGCGTTGTTCGCCTGCAGATTGGCCATCGCCAGCTTGAACTCGTCGAGGAAGCCGTTGTTGAGCAGGCTCTCTCCACGAATCTGGTTGTAGTTGAGCTCGGACCACTGATCGCTGCCGCGCGTGCCGAGGTAGCGCACTTCCATCGCCATGTCGCTGCCAATCGACCGCTGCACACCGACTGTCCAGGTCTGGCCCTTGCCGATCTTGATCTCCGGCGCAAAGGCGTTGAGGTCGTCCTGGCGGCCCGTGCGCGTCACGATCGGAAACGTCGGGGTTTCGTTGAAGGCCACGTTCTGGAGCCGGGCACGCTGGCTGAACAGGACGGGCCACGCACCATCGGAACCCAGACCGGTGGCCTCCGTGTTGTTGATGGAGATCACCGCGCCCGGGTTGGCGCCAAACTGGCCGGTAAATGTGCTGAGCCCTTCGCGGGCGTAGGACATCGAGTAGCCGGCGCGCAACGTCGCCTGGTCGGGGTCACCCAGGACCGAACGCAACCACCCGGTCTGCACATTCGGCCGCCACGCCACACTGATGTTCGGCGAGACGTTGTTCCAGTCCGTGTTGTAGCCGCGGACGCCCGACGTGAGCTGCGTGTATTCGGAAATGGCCTTGCCACTGTTGGCGCCGGGCTGGAAGAAGTTGCACCGGTCGTACACCCCGCCGCCGCCAATGCCGGAGATCCCACACGCATCCGCCATCGACACAGTCGTCAGAATGTCGTTGGTGGGCGTAAACGGCAGCTGCACGTCATACCGCAGACCCGCCGTAATCGTCAGCGTCGGTGTCGCGCGCCAGGAATCCTGGACGAAGCCGGAGAACGTATCCATGTGGCCTTCTCGAGTGCGCGGGCCAAACGCCACGTACTTGTTCGTGGCCGGATCCAGTGCGGCCTGGCCCGTGACCGACGTCACACGCCCCGTGAGCATGGCGTAGAGCGCGCGCGCGTCGTCCAATTCGCCGGTGGAGGCGCTCGGGAAGTTGGCCGTCGTGAAGAGACCGGCTGCGGGATCCAACTGCGAGTTGAACCCCAGCCCCACCCCCGGCACCATCGTCTGGCCGCTGTCGGATGCGGTGGCCCGCTGCCACTCAACGCCAAAGCTGAGACTGTGCGAGCCACGCTGCCAGCTCACGGTGTTGGCGATCTTGTAGGTGGGCGAACTGCGCCACGAGGGGGTGTTGGACGTCCACCAGTCGGTCCAAATCGGGAGCACGACCGCATACCCGCCAAAGTCCTCGAACGTCTGTGGTCCGTTGCTCTCCATCGAGCCGAAGCGCGATTCGCCGCCGAGCGCCGTCAGGTTGCCGCTGAGTTCGTTCACGACATTCTGCGAGAGTGTTGACCGGAGGGTCAGCGTGTACAGCGGCCGCTTGGAGTTGAACTTGCGGTAGTTTGGCGCGCCCGGGAATCTGGCGTCCGCGCTGTTGAGATAGTCGGGATCGCGCTCGGCCCAGATGATGGCCATGGTGCCGCTGAGACGATGCCTGTCCGTGAGGTTGTAGTCCAACCGTCCGGTGGGCTGATGCTCGAACAACTTGCCCGGGCTCAGAAACACAAACTGGTTCACCGTCGGATCGTTCGTCGTGTTGATCGTCCCGGTCGACTTGGTGGCCGCGTCGATCTTGCGGATGATGGAGCCAATGGTCGGATCGGGCGTCGCCAGCTGACCGTTGGCGGCGGCCAGCGCCAGCACGTTCACTTCGTTAAACACCCCGGAGCTCTGTTCATAACGGAACCAGCCATCAATGAATCGTGAGGGCATGATGTTGCGCGTTCGCGTGAAGCTGTTCGGGAAGCGAATCTGTTCGTAGTTCAGGAAGTAGAACATCTTCCCGCGGCCATCAAACCCCGGCAACACCACGGGGCCGCCCACACGGCCGCCGTACTGATTCAACTTCACCTGGTTCTTCGGCAGGTTGTTCACCTTGTTGAAGAAGTAGTTCGAGTTCATCTTCGGGTCACGGAAATATTCGTAGAGGCTCCCGGAGAACCGGTTGCCGCCCGACCGTGTCTGGAACGCGATCGTCACCGCGCCGCTGCCGCCGAGATTCGCGCCGGCGGCCGCCATCGTCACCGTCACGGCTTCGACCGCGTCCTGACGCGGCGTCACCGACGCGAAGAACCCGTCAGTCGTGCGCAGGAAGTTGTCGTTGTTGCTCGCGCCATCCATCGTGATCTGCACGAACGAGTCCGGCAGGCCGTTGATGGTGGAGTCGCGGTTGGTCCCCGTTGTATTCACGCCCGGCAGAAACGCGACCGCGTTCAGCGCGTTGCGTGTCGGTGTCGGCATCCGGTTTAGCTGATCGGAATTGAGCGTGGCCGCCACCGTGGCCGTCTGGGTGTTGATCAACTCCGTGCTGCTGGTGACGGTGACTGTTTCAGTCAGCGCACCGACCTCCAATGTCATGTTCACCGTGGCCGGGACGCCGATGGCGACCCTGACGTTGGCGTTCTGGGCCGTCTTGAAACCGGTGAGCGTGGCTGCCACCGTGTACGTGCCGGCCTGCAGCGCCGCCACGTTGTAGGTGCCGTTGGCGCCGGTCACTGTCTCGGACTTTGCGCCGGTCGCGTTGTTGGTCACAACCACCGTGGCGCCAGGAATGACGCCGCCGGCCGAGTCTTTCACCACACCTGAGATGGACGCGGTCGCTTGTGCGAACGCGAGGGTCGAGCTCCCGGCAATCACCACGATGGCCAGAAGCAGGCGCCTGACGTAACGATTCATACAGAGTCCTCCAGCCGCGAACGCTATCCCCGACCAAGGGGACCGACAATCGGGCATCGAGGGGAGGAGCGGTCCGGGAAGACCGGAGAGACACCCGTGGTAGCATCCGCGACCGATGGTCCACACACTGGAACTCGCACCGACGGGTCGGGCGACCTGTCGCGGATGCGGACAGAAGATCGCGGCCAAATCCGTACGCCTCGGCGAACAGGTGCCCAACGCGTTTTCGGATGATGGCGGCCTGACCACGCAGTGGTATCACCCGGTGTGTGGCGCCTATCGCCGACCCGAAGCTTTTCTGGAAGCACTGGCCACGGCCACGCTCGAAATCGACCAGCGCGACACACTGATGCGCGAAGCACAACTCGGCGTCACCTGCCGCCGTGCGCCTCGCGTGCACACGGCCAGCCTCGCCCCGACCGGGCGCGCCACCTGCCGCGCCTGCAAGGCGCTCATTGACAAGGACACCTGGCGCATTGCGCTCGTGTTTTATGAGGACGGCCGCTTCAACCCGTCGGGATACATCCACGCGGCCTGTGCGGCCGCGTATCTCGAGACGATCGACATCCTCCCGCGCGTCCGGCACTTCTCGCCGGAGCTGACCGAAGCCGACCTGCTGTCGCTGTCGGCAGCGCTCAGGACACCGTAACGAGCGGATGATGTGCGAGCTTCGTGCGCGCCTCGCGCATGTCGTCGCCTCTGAGTTCGCGCAACGCTGAAGTCACAAGCGACCGCACGACCTTCTTGCGCCACACCAGCTCAAAGTCCGTGTTGTCCATCGGCTTCGCCAGCGCATACGCGTCGTCTGCCACGGCCGTGATGAGGTCGTCGCTGAGGACCTGTCCCGCCAGTCGCGCGGCAGCGGCCGGCACTTCCAACGGTCGTGACGCCACCGCGCCGAGCACGATGCGGGCCTCAACAATGCGATCGCCCTCGAAGCGGGCGGCCGCCGCGACGGCCGCCACCGGGAAGTCGAAGGACCCGCGCCGACGCAACTTCCAGTAGGTGCTGCGCCAGCCGTCCGTCGCCGGAAGATGGACGGACGTGAGGATTTCATCGCGACGACGGGTCAGGTAGTGCATGCCGTCATTGGCGTAAAGATCGCTGAGGGCCACCTCGCGCGTGCCGGCGGCCGACACCAGCGTTACCGTGGCGCCGAGGGAGATCAGCGCCGGCGCCGAGTCTGTGGATGACACCGCCAGACACTTGTCACTCGATGTGGCCACCCAGCAGGTGTCGCCATCCTTCTTCATGCAGAAGTTGATGGCCTT
Source organism: uncultured Solibacteraceae bacterium (assembly GCA_964559545.1). Taxonomy (GTDB): domain Bacteria; phylum Acidobacteriota; class Vicinamibacteria; order Vicinamibacterales; family SCN-69-37; genus SYFT01. The sequence continues at coordinate 8,491 of CAZLJG010000096.1, forward strand.
GCGCCACTCGAAGGTCTGGTCGTAGTAGGTGCAGCGGGTGTCGAGACAGATGTTGCCGCCGATCGTCCCCATGTTGCGCAGATGGGGTGTGGCGATCTGCGCCACGGCCTGCCAGAGGCCGGCATAGTGCGCGCGGACGCGGGCGTCGTGCACAAGACCGGTCAACGTGACGCCGGATCCGATGGTCAAGCCCTGGCCGTTGGTGATCGCGGTGAGCTCCGGAATCGATCGCAGACCGATCACCGTCGCCGGCGTCTGCTGACGCCGCTTCATATTGGGAATCAGATCCGTGCCACCCGCGAGCAGCATTGTCTCCGTGGGCGATTCAGCCAACCAGGCCGCCGCGTCGGCGATTGTCTTCGGAGCGCGGTAACGGTACGAGGGGAGGCGCATCATGACGTCGACTTCTCCCACGCGGCCTTGGCCGCTCTCGCTTCCACACCGGCATCCACCTTGCGATTGGTCGGCCGGTCCGGGTCATTTGATGCACGGCCATCACCACCGGCCCACGGCGGCGTCACGCGCAGGATCTCCGGCCACGGAATATCGGGGAATGACGATGGGCCCGAACGCGCGGGCTTGCCGGCCGCTTTGGCTTCGAGCGCACGGAGAATTTTTTCCGGCGTGACAGGAATCGAGTCGATGCGCACACCCACCGCGTCATACACAGCGTTGGCGACCGCGGGCATGATGGGCAGCAGCGGTCCCTGGCCGACTTCCTTGGCACCAAACGGGCCCGCCGGGTCCGGATGTTCGATCAGGTCGGTGATGACGTCGGGCATGTCCAGACTTGTCGGGCTCTTGTATTCCAGAATCGACGGGAACTTGTGGACCAGCGCGTGTGAGAGTTTTGCAGGCAGGCGGCGGAACACCTGCTCTTCCATCAGCGCCTCGCCGATGCCCATGTACACGCCACCTTCGACCTGCCCACGCACCAGTGTCGGGTTCAGCGCGCGACCGATGTCATGGGCAATCCACACTCGCGGCACGGTGACCCAGCCTGTTTCGGGATCCACATCCACCTCGACCACGGCGGCGGTATACGAGTACGTCGGAGACGGCCCGACACCGCCGCCCTTGAATCGCGCGGCCGATCGCGGCGGCGTGTAGGAGCCTGTGGTTCCCAGGGTGCCGAACTTCGCTTCGGCCATACACACCGCTTCCTGGAACGTGCAGCCCTTGTTCGGATCCTCAGTGTCGAACACCCGCCGGCCGGCGAACACCAGCCGGTCCTTCGGAATCTCAAGCTTCGCGCTCACCGCGTCGGCGATCAACTCACGCGCGCGCTCCGCCGCCTGAATCGCGGCGTTCCCCATCATCAGCGTGACGCGGCTGGAGTAGGACCCGAGATCCACCGGCGTCAGGTCGGTGTCCCCGGTGACTGCCCGCACATCAAACGGATCGATCCCGAGAATCTCCGCCACGATCCCCACCAGCACGTCGTCTGACCCCTGGCCAATTTCAGTGGCGCCACAGAACACCGTGACACCGCCGCTCCGGTCCAGCTTCAGTTGCACCCCGGAGTGCGGCAGGTCGTTCCAGTTGATCGGCAGGCCGGCGCCTGACAGGTACGACGAACACGCGAGACCGACGCCCTTCCCATGCGGCAACTTGCGGTATTTGTCGCGCCAGCCCGAGCGCTCAACCACCTTCGTGATGCAATCGGACAGCCCGATCGTGCGCACGCGCAGGAAGTTCGCCGTGAGACTGTCGGGCGGCTGCACGATATTGAGTCGCAGATCCGCGGGATCGATCGCGAGCTTCTCGGCGATCTTGTCGAGCTGCACTTCCTGGCCGAACCGTGACTGCGGCGTGCCATGGCCACGTTTCGGCCCACACGGCGGCTTGTTCGTGAACACGCGACATCCGCGGAAGCGATAGGTCGGGATGTCGTACGTGACCGTCTGCAACGCGCCGGTGTAGAACGTACTCGCCACGCCGTAGGAGCCGTACGCCCCGCCATCCAGCAGCGTCTGGAGGTCAAGCCCTGTGATCTTGCCGTCGTTG
>CAZLJG010000097.1:0-4445 GCA_964559545.1 uncultured Solibacteraceae bacterium
TCATCATCGGGCGCGGCTGTGCGTTGATGAAGGCTGCCACGTCGTACGCCTGGTCATCGGTCAGGTCGGGTTTGCCGAACGGCATCTTGGCCTTGATGAAGCGCGAGGCCGTGATCACGCGCACCATCCCCGCGCCATTGTTGTACGCGTCATCGCCCCACAACGGCGGAAAGACGTAGCCACGGCGGGGATCAACGGAGGCACGGAGCCCGAGGCCATCACGCCCGTGACACAACGCACATTTCTCGTTGTAGACTTCGCGGCCGGCGTCTGGTGATGCCGCTCGAGCTGGAGTGCGGAACGGCGACGGCTCGTTGATGGCCTTGGCCGCCGGTGGCAGTGCGGCGTATTCCTCGCTGAGCGCTTTGATGTACGCCACCATGGCGTTCAGTTCGATGCCATCACGAGGCAGCACGCGCCCGTTCATGCTGCGTTCCATGCAGCCGTCGATGCGATCCTTCAAGTCCCCTTCGCGCCCGTCGCGCCCGGAAAATCTCGGGTACTTCTGATAGGTCTCCGTGAGCGACAGCTGCCCGGTCATTTCGCCGGTCTGCAGATGGCACGACCCGCAGTTCAAACGGCTTCCCGTGTATCGCATCTCGGGATCCGGATGGTCCGGCCCGAGCAACAGATTGGTCTGCGCAATGAGGCGGCGCCCGTACTCCGCGGTGGCCTCAGCCTGCACCCCGCCTTCGTCAGTGCGGGCGCGATCGCGCATCACAAACCAGGTGGCAGCCAGCGCGGTAAGACCAAGCACGCCGGTCACCACGAGGGCGGCCACAAGACCTGACGAGGGGCCGGAGGAGGATTGAGTCATCGATTCCGTCTCGCTCGCGCCTCTTCGGCCATCTGGTCACGGAAGAACTCGCCGAGGTAAAGCGCTACTGCCATCATCTCATCCTCGGAGAGCCGCGAGGACCAGGACGCCATCATGGTGCCTTCCACCCCGTCACGAATCGTCTGCAGCGCGTTCGCGGATTTCTGCTGGCGGAAGTTCGTGGGCGGCACCGTCAACTGATGGGCCGCCCATCCGTCACCCGCGCCGGTCGCCCCGTGGCACTGCGCACAATTGGCCGCGTAGACGCGCGCTCCAGTGGCCCGCTGTTCCTCGGTTGGACCAATGCGATCGTGCTTCATCTCATCGGCTGCGAGGCCCACGCGCGGGATGAAGGCGACCAGCGCCGCCAAATCCTCGAGCGACAGGTCGCGCCACGCCGGCATCGAGGTGCCAGGCACGCCGTTCCACAACGCATCAGCCAGTCGGGCATTCGAATACCAGTGCGCGCGCAGGTTTGCAGGTCGCGGAATCAGTGCGGTGGCAGCCGGACCTTCACCCTGTCCAGTTACCCCATGACACGTCACACAGTAACGACCATAGAGCTGCTCCCCGAGCATGGAGTCGCCATCAGGCGGCAACACCGGCACATCGCCGTTGCGACGCGTCAGTGCCGGACTCGCATTGAGCGCAGCGTTTGTACCGCCCTCAGCCAGTTCGCGCGCTCTCCCCAGTGTCTCGAGGTACGCCACCAGATCGCGTGCCTCCTGTCTGGGCGCCGTCGCCGCACCATCAAACAAGTGGCGATACGCCGGCATCACTGATTCGGACACGACGAGTCGCGGGTCATACAGGTGCGCCAGATGCCAGTCTTCCGACCGTGTGCCACCCGTACGCGACAGATCGGGGCCAATCCGTCGCGTGCCCAACATGTGCGGATAGTCGCGCTTCCCTTCCCAGGCCAACGTTGGCGCACCAAAACGCGCTTCATCCGCCGCGGTGAATCGGATCTGCTGCGTGTGGCAATAGCTGCACCCTTCGCGCGCGTAGATGTCGCGGCCACGTGCCTCTGTCGCCGTCAGGGCGATCATCGTTTCCGGGCCGAGGTCGCGCGACTGCTGGTCCAGCGTGCGCGTCGGCCACACACCCAAAGACACCACCGAGAACACGAAGAACCCAACGCCGGCGACAAACGCCGACAAATACGCCATTCTCGAAGTTCCGAGGTTCCGGAGTTCCGCGGTTCCGAGGTTCCGGGGTTCCGAGGTTTCGGGGTTCCGAGGTCCGGTCAGAAGGCCCTGAAGGAGATCGAGGAAGCCGCCGAGGATTAGCAGCCCTGTGGCGGAGCGGGTGATCCAGGCGTGTTTCGATGCGACGACCGAGTCGATCCATGGAGCGCCGGATTGCCAGAACTGCGCCTGGATGAGACCGGCGACAGTGAGGTCGGTCACCATCAACAACACACCGGCGAACAACCACCAGTACGCCCGACTGATCGCCTTTGCGTTGAACCGTACGCCAGGGGTGCGTTCCCAGGCATGCACCAGGCCACCCGCCGCCGCAAACGTCGCAAAGCCCAACATCGCCAGATGGGAGTGGCCAATCACCCAGTCGGTGAAATGCACAACCCGGTTCACCGTCATGAACGCCTGCAGCGACCCCTGCACGCTCACCACGAGATAGAAGATCGTCGACATCACGACGAATCGCAGCCCGACGTCCTTCGGAAACACGCCTGCGCCACGCAATGACAACAGGAGATTGGAGACAACAAGGATCACGGTCAGGCCGAGTAACGCCGAGGCGGCAATCGCCGTGACCTGCGCGGGCATCGGGATGACCGAGTAGATGAAGTGATGGGTGCCGTTCAGGGGATATAGAAAGAAGAGCAGCCAGAAGCCAAGCATCGACAGCGAATGACTGTAGATGGGTTTGCCCGTCGCAGCGGGAATCACGAAGTACAGAATCGCAAGTGCGAGTGGCGTGACAAACAGCCCCACCGCATCGTGGATCCAGAGGCCACTGAACGCCGCACCCGCCGCACCTGGGACAAACTCCGGCACGATGTTGCCCATCGGATACGAGAGCAACGTGAACACCAGCGCGCCGATGACATACCAGCTCGAGACGTACAGCGACTCCAGACCGCGCGCAAAAAATGCCGGCAGAAACTGGATGGCCGCAAGGAGCAGGCCGACCACGACGAAGGCATCAACCACAAGCGGGAACTCGGCCCACTCGAGTGGCTGACTGACGCCGGATAACACCAGCACCCATCCCGGAACCATGACGGCGAGGTTCCACAATCCAAACAGCCACCAGCCCAGGCGTTCACTGGTGACCGAGCGGCCCGTCAGTTTCGGAACGGCGTAATACAGGAAGGCAAAAAACGCATTGGCGAGCCAGCCGAGCATGATGCCCTGCGTGTGCGCATACCGGATGCGTCCCCAACTCAGCGCAGGCGTACCAGCGCCAAGATCGGGCCACCACAATTGAATGGATGCGATCAGTCCAAACGTGACCGACAGCAGCAGCGTTGCGAGCGCCGCGAGTCCGTGGGCGCGGACGAAGCCGGCCTCAGCACGCATGGTTCAACTACCCGACGGTGATCAACTTGTAGCCGTATTCCTGGGCACGGACGATGCCCACGACACCCGCCGACATGATGTGCGCATTGGCCACCATGTTCGATTCGAGTTCCTTGTAGACGGCTGCACGATCGCCACCTTGACCGGCGATCGTCCCGGCGTACAACCCCGTGGCGAGACCGCACACAATGAAGTGGGCGCCGCGAGCCGCGAGCCGATCGAGCGGCGGACGCTCTCCCGAGTTGAACGGGTTTGACGTTGGCGTCACGCCATTCTCAGGCTTGAATTCAGTGAGCTCGGTGAAGACCTTGCCGTACTTCGCCCACATCGCGTTGTTGAACGCAAAGGCCGTCGCGTCGTGCCGCAGGCACAACACCACCGCCATGTCGGCATTCTCCAGTTGATAGCCGGTGCGACTCGCGTTGTAGACGTTGCCCGCGTAGCCGATGCCCTGACCGGCGCCGGTGGGCGTGACCGTGTCGAGCACCACACGATGTTTGCCGGGGATCTGGTCCAGCCACGCGTCAATGGCATGGCGCGCCGGCTGGAACGTCGTCGCGGCAGGCGCCGGAGTCTGGGCCGAGAGGTCGGACGCTCCACCCACCATCAGGCCGGCTGTCGCCGCACCCACACCCGTCAGCAGCTTGCGCCGGTCAATTCGCTCGTTGGCCATGAGAAACCTCGGGGCGATTCTACCGCACCGTAATGGTCTTAATGACCTGCGGTGTCAGGGGTTTGCTCATGTTGCCGTCGCCGCCCATCTCGGTCGGAGTATTCGCAATGGCGTCCACCACGTCCATCCCGGACGTCACGCGCGCGAAGATCACGTAGTTTGGATCCAGCGGATACGTCTCGTGCATGATGAAAAACTGGCTGCCGTTGGTGTTGGGGCCGCGATTGGCCATCGCGACGATGCCGCGGCGGTACCCGTCCCGGTACAGCTGGGACTCGCGGTTGATCTCGTCCGGAAACGACCCACCCCACGCACTCTCGCCGCCCTGCCCCGTGCCCAGGGGATCGCCGCCCTGAAGCATGAAGCCCCGCAGAACGCGATGGAAGGTCAGCCCGTCGTAGTACTTGTG
>CAZLJG010000097.1:4545-10470 GCA_964559545.1 uncultured Solibacteraceae bacterium
CCACACCAAGAGCGGCCACACACACCATGACGCGGAGCAGTCGTGAAATCAGCACCAAATGAGAATATGCCATCTCCGCCGCGGGATAAGATGGCGCTTCGTAAATGAAGGACCTCACGACCGGCTCCCTGACACGACACCTGCTCACCACCATGGGCTTCATGCTCGTCGGCATGGTGATGCAGACGATGTACGTGCTGGTCGATTTGTATTGGGTCGGCCGACTGGGCACGGAAGCGGTCGCAGCCGCGGCGCTTGGTGGCAATGTGACGTTTATTGTGTTGGCGGCGTCACAAGCCCTGGGTGTGGGCACGACGGCACTGATTGCGCAGGCGGCTGGTCGCAAGGATCAGCAGGCCGCGCAGGAGATCTTCGCGCAGTCCCAGCTGCTCGCGGGGATCGCAGGGGGCATCTTCCTCGTCGTGTCGTGGCTGACACGCGATCTCTACGTGGAGGCCTTGTCGCCTGATCCGCAGACGGCCGTGTACGCGCGTGAGTTCCTCGGGTGGTTCCTCCCGGCGATGGCCCTCCAGTTTGGTCTGGTCGCGATGGGATCCGCATTGCGAGGTACCGGGCGGTTTAAGCCGGGCATGTTTGTGCATGCCGGCTCCGTCGTCGTGAACATGGCGCTCGCGCCGGTGTTCATGTTTGGGTTGGGGCCGTTTGAGCCCATGGGGATTGCAGGCACGGCGCTGGCGACGTTTGTCGGCGTGCTCGTCGGCGTGATCGCGATGGCGATGTACTTCCTGCCGACTGGTGCGTACATCAGGCTCTCGCACCTGCGATGGACACCGGACTTCGCGAGGTGGAAAGCGCTCCTGAAGATCGGCGTACCTGCAGGGACCGAGTTCGCATTGCTCGCGGTGTACCTCTTCGTTGTGTATGCGGTAACGCGTCGCTTTGGTGCCGCGGCTCAGGCGGGTTTCGGCATCGGCATGCGCATTCTGCAGTCCGGATTCCTCCCGGTGGTCGCGCTGGGATTTGCGGTGGCCCCGGTCGCCGGCCAGAACTACGGCGCCGGCAAACACGATCGGGTGAGAGCCACCTTCCGCGACGCGGCCGGGCTTGCGGCCGGCATGATGCTCATCTTCTCGCTCGTGGTCCACTTCGCGCCGGAGGTGTTGATCAGCCCCTTTTCCACGGACCCGGCCGTGCTCGCGAGTGCGGCGGAGTACTTGCGCATTGTGTCGTGGAGCTTCGTGGCTTCGGGTGTGATCTATGTGTCGTCGAGCGTGTTCCAGGCGGTCGGCAACAGTGTGCCGCCGCTCATTGCCTCACTCACACGCACGGCACTCGCCGTCCTGCCGCTTTGGATTCTGACCGGCATCACCGGCTTTGCGCTGTATTGGGTCTGGTGGCTGTCGGTGGCATCAGTCGCGGTGCAGCTCACGCTGAACCTGTGGTTGTTGCGACGGGAATTCAAGAGTCGCCTGGCGCACGTGCCCGTATAAGCGATCAGGCGGGTCGGAACCGAGAGGCCAGCAACCCTGTCGCCTCTGCGGTATCAATGTCCACGATCAACAGGCCTTCGGTGTTGTACGGCTGCCACGCCAGCACGGAGCCGTCAGGCCTCGCCACCACAGAGGTCGTCGGCGCACCATCGGTCGCGTAGTTCACCCCGGCGACGAAGCAGGTGTTCTCTGCGGCGCGGCACAACATGGCCTTCTCGTGAAACGAGTTCGCAGCTTCGGCGAAGGTCGCGGGTCGATGACTCCCGGGTTCGGCCCACGAGAAGTGTGGAAGAAACACGATGTGCGCGCCGTGTCTCGCCGCCCACCGGACTGTTTCGGGATACCGGAACCCTTCGTGACAGATGGCGACACCGAACGTCAGCGCGCCCGCGCTGAACACGCGGCGTCCCTGCCCGGGCACGTAGATGCTCTCCTCGGAAGGGTCGAGTTGGACCTTGTCCTGAAATCCTGCGACCGTGCCGTCGGCATTGATCACCAGCGTCGTGATGCGTGGCGCGTTGTCCACTAGGCGTTCGGTACCGAGCACGACGACAATGTGTGCCTCGGCGGCAGTCCGTGCGATCGCGGCCCATGCACTGGCGAGGAATGCTTCGTCCGGCGGCGGAACCTGACGGTCGGGCGCCCGATATCCCGGCACATACACTTCCGGAAAACAGACAACCGCCGCGCCTGCCGCCGCGGCGTCACGAATTGCGGCGTTGGTGCGGGCGACGGAGTCCTGCGGCGAGTCGGGGTATCGAATGTTGGCGAGGGCGATTCTGACGACGCTCACGCCGCGACCCCAAACAGCGCGCCCACGCCGGCCGTCAGCGCCATGGCCAGGGCTCCCCAGAACGTCACCCGCCACGCGGCGGAGATCACGGAGGCACCACCGACCCTACCGGACAGTGCGCCCAATAGTGCGAGACAGACGAGTGAGCCTCCGCCGACGGACCACAAGACGACTGACGCGGGCGACAAGACGGCAATCAGCAGCGGCAAGGCGGCACCGACCGCAAACGTACCGGCTGATGCGAAGGCGGCCTGCACTGGCCGCGCGGCCAGCGTGTCGGAGATGCCCAACTCGTCACGCGCATGCGCACCCAGTGCATCGTGTGTGGTCAGTTGGGTGGCCACCTGGGACGCCAACTCCTCGTCGAGGCCTCGCTTCACGTAGATCGCTGTGAGCTCCGCATGCTCGTGTGCCGGACTGCTCGCCAGTTCCTGTCGTTCGCGATCCAGATCGGCGCGCTCGGTATCGGCCTGCGAACTGACCGAGACGTACTCGCCCGCAGCCATCGACATGGCACCTGCGACCAACCCGGCCGTTCCAGCTATGAGGATGCCCTGCGCGTCGGCGCCTGCAGCAGAGACGCCAAGCACAAGACTTGCGGTGGAGACGATGCCGTCGTTGGCGCCGAGCACCGCGGCCCGGAGCCACCCGACTCGATGGGTTCGATGTCGCTCAACGTGCCTCATGGAGCCACCTGTCGCGAGTATACGCCCGCTCTAGGTGCGCAGGATCTTCGCCATGGGCCGACCCTTGGCCAATTCATCGACGAGTTTGTCCATGTAACGAATCTTCCGCATCAGCGGGTGTTCGATCTCCGCAAGTTTCACGCCGCAGATGGTGCCGGTGATTTTGTCGGCGTTTGGATTCAGCGCAGGGGCTTCGCTGAAGAAGGTCTCGAAGTCTGTCTTCTGCGCAATCTGCGCCGCCAGGGCTTTCTGGCTGTAGCCCGTCAGCCAGCAGATGACCTCGTCGACTTCCGCCTTCGTGCGTCCCTTCTTCTCCGCCTTGGTGACGTAGTGCGGATACACGCTGGCGAAGGACATCCTGAAAACGCGGTGATTGTCTCCCTGTTTCATTGACGCACCCGCACGTACGTGAAGTCTTCGCTGGGGTCGGAGAGTCGCCAGGGGCCGCCGCTCTCCGACACCTCTTCGAGAAACCGGATGGTGTCGCCGGCGGGAATCAGCACCTGGCGCAGCCGTGGAGAGTCAGGCCGAGCCGGGACGAAGTCGAAGATCCACCGGTCCCCATCGGGCCGTCCTTCGTACCGCCAGACCTGCCCGTTGGCCAGAAGCACCGTCAGTAGGTAGGTGGTATCGGCGCCACGATAGCTGAAGATGGCCATTTGCTCGGTCGCTCCACGCGACGATTCGGCACGCTGCCGACAGATCATGTGCCGACGCCCTTCCGGAAGCCACGCGCACGTGTCGCGAAACGTCTCCCCAGCCGGCAGATCCTTCCTGGTCCAGATGCCTTCGAGCACGGCGAGGCGTTCGTGCGCCGGGCGGGGAGTCGCAGGAGACGTGGCCTGGTTCGATGAAGCGACCCGCGCCTCAGCGACGAACCCCGACACGCCTGCGGCCACGAGCACCCCTGCGACGATGACGATACAGTTCTGCATTCTGATCATGGGTGTGCTCGGTGGCCACTAGGGCCGCATGGTGACGACGACTTTCCCCTTCGCGCGCCCTTGTTCCACATAGGCCATCGCCCCGAGCGTTTCGTCGAACGGAAACACACGGTCGAGTACCGGTCGCAGAGCACCCGCCTCGTAGAGCGCGGCGAGTGTTTTCAGCTGCGCGCCATCGGCCCGCATGAAGAAAAACGAATACCGCACGCCGAGTTTTCTGGCTCGTGCCCGCACCTTGTGGCTCATCAGCGCCAACACCGGCTTCAGGAGTGGCCGGCCGACCTGCGCGGCAAACGCCGCGTCCGGTGGGCCGACGACGCTGATCGCCAGGCCCCCTGGTTTCAGTACGCCCAGCGACTTCGTGAGGGTATCTCCACCAAGGGAGTCAATGACGACGTCGCAGCCGGACACCACGTCGGCAAAGTCTTCCTTTGTGTAGTCGACGACCGTGTCCGCGCCAAGGCCGCGCACCTTCTCCGCATCTGTGCCGTTCGCGGTCGTGGCGACGAACAGCCCCAAATGTTTGGCGAGTTGGATGACTGTTGAGCCCAGACCACCCGCACCGGCGTGGACCAGCACCTTCTGCCCCGCCTTGACCTGCGCACGCTCGACCAGCAGCTGCCACGCGGCGAGCGCCACCAGTGGAACCGCCGCTGCTTCTTCCATCGTGAGGGCGACTGGCTTAAGGGCAAGGTCATCCTGGTCGATGACGATGTATTCCGCGAATGTACCGATGCGCAGGTCGCGGGGTCGCGCATAGACCTCGTCGCCGACCTTGTAGCCCCGGACGTCCTCGCCGACGCGCGTTACAGTCCCCGCGACGTCATGCCCGAGCACGAACGGCGTTTTGTACTTCAGCAGCAACTTGAACTCGCCGTTGCGAACCATCTTGTCAAGTGGGTTGATGCCGGCGGCACTCACTCTCACCAGGACGTCGCGAGGTCCGTTGGTGGGATCCGGCACTTGCGCGACGCGCAAGCCGTTCTGGCCATATGTCTCGACGATGAATGCCTTCATGTACGCTCCAACGACCCGACGTAGCCTACTCGATTCACCACTTCGGTCCGCGACGTTTCAGGATCGGCTCCCACTTCAGACGCCACGCTCCGTACGTGGCTGAGCCGCGCAAGAGCTCCGTGTCTCTCGCGGAAGCCAACAGTACGACGCTGCGTGCGGGTGGTTTCGGCTCGAGCTGAGTGGCGTGAGCCAACGTTCCGGCCACACGCGAGGGACCCAAGGTGCCCTCGAAAGTGAAGAGATCGCGTGATGGCTGCTCCCTTGGCGGGGCGGGCGCGGCAACCACGCCCATCGTCAGTTTGGCGGCGAACCTCAGCGCGCCGCTGCCTGGGTCGTAGGTCACCTGCTGGAGTTCGCCCAGTGGCGTGTCGCCCTGGAGCCCCTGTGCTGATTCAAACAGACCAAAGAGGCAGTTGCCTGCACGCCACAACAACACGGTCTCTCCGTAAGCGTGTTCCCCGGTGTAACGCATGTTTGAGAATGCGCCGATTGCGGAGATCTCTGCGCCGCGAGAGATTGTCGCGCAGGGATCAGATTGCGCTGCCCCCTGCAGGCCGCTGGCGGTGAACAGCGCCACCGTGACGAGTGCGCTCCGCAGCATCGTTACCCGCCGGTTCGTCGGAACTGGAACAGCCGAAAGTCGTCTGGAAAGTTCTGCGACCGGGCCCATTCCGTGGAGAGGAGAAATCGACGAGTGCTTCGCCGCCATGCCGGCAACAAGGCCAAGTGCCCAACGAGGAGCAGTCCTGCGATGGCCCATGCCCACCACGCACTGGTGCTGGTGAAGACTCGATACGGCCCGATGACCGAGACAAACACCCAGGCACCGTAAGCCAGAGACCGATCGATGGCACGGTCGAGTTCCGCTGACGTCATGTGACGGCAGATCTCCCGCACCTCGTCAGATTGAAACGGTGACCATGTCCAGAAGCTCATCGTCGCCCTCAGGATCATCCGGCATTCTGCCACGCGCCGCTGTCGGCTGCACGGCAAGTTAGGCCGCGCCCTTGGACTTTGCCCAGCGCACGCTCGGT
>CAZLJG010000098.1:0-10453 GCA_964559545.1 uncultured Solibacteraceae bacterium
CACAAATCCGATGCCGGTGACGGCCAGCAGCGCGCCGGCCCAGTGGAAGCCGCTGATGCGTTCCCGCCCCAGCAGCGCCGACACCACGGCCAGCACCGCAGGTGTGGTGCCGACGATGAGCGCTGAGTTGGAGGCGGTGGACAACGCCACACCGCCGACAAAGAAATACTGGTAGCCGAAGTGGCCGACGACGCCGAGCCAGACGAGATCAAACCGATCGCGGCGCGTGAGTTGGTTGGGGGTGTGAAGGATTGACGACACGACTTCACCGGCGCGAGCGCGCCGGCGGGCCCACTGGATGGCCGCGAGGAAGACCAGCGACGACAGCACCAGCCGCAGCGCGTTGAACGGCTGCGGCGGCACTTCCTCGAACGCCAGCTTGATGACGCTGAAGTTGGCCCCCCAGATGAGGACCATCAGCACGAGCAGCGCGTCAATACGAGTCATGTCGAAAGCCGGGACCGGAGTCCCGGCCTTCTACTGTACCCGCTTGAACTGCCCGATCGCGTCCTGGATCAGCGCGTCGTTGTCGGCCGCGGAGATGTTCTTCCGCAGGAGCTTCGACGCGATGGCCACCGAGAGGTCCACCGCTTCGGTGCGGAGCTGCGCCACGGCGCGCGCCGTCTCGAGCTGGATTTCCTTCTCGGCGTTCTTGACGATCACCTGTGCGTCCTCGGCCGCCTTCTTCCGCATCTCCTCGCGGAAGCGGTCGGCGTCGGCCCGGCTGCGCGTCACGATGCCGGCGGCTTCCGCCCGGGCTTCGCTCAGCAGGCGCGCGGATTCCTCCTGCACGCGCTGCAGTTCCGCGGTCGCCTTCTTCGCGTCCTCGACCGACTTCTCGATCGAGGCCCGCCGCTCTTCAAGCGCCTTGAGGAGCGGGCCCCACGCGAACTTCTTCAGCAGCCACAACAGGGCCAGGAAGGTGAATGTCGTCCAGAAATAGAGTCCTGGATCGACCCGGACAAGATTGTCCACGTGTCACCCCTTCCGTTAGGCCATCAGAATGACGACCAGCCCGAACACGAGCGCCAGAATCGTCGCGCCTTCGAGCAGGAACAACGGCAGGTTGGCCGCGCCGGTGATCTGCGCCGCTGCGCTGGGCTGCCGCGCCACGCCTTCAGCGGCCGCGGCGGCGAGCTTGCCGATGCCGATGCCGGCGCCGATGGTCGTGAGACCAAAGCCGATCGCCGCGCCCATGTAATGCCACACGGGCTTGATGATTTCTGCCACTTCCGGGGTGAGTGTTGCCTGATCCATGACTACTGTCCTTCTCCTAGGGTCTAACGTTGACGGTACTGACGAAACTTAATGGTGGGCGTGAATGGCCATGCCAATAAACACGGCCGACAACAACGTGAACACGTATGCCTGCACGAGGACGACGATGATCTCGAGGCCGGAGATGGCCACGGCCAGCGGCAGGGAGAAGCCGAACCCGATGCCGGCCCCGACGAGCGCGCTCCCGGTGGACTCCGCAAAAATGAAGACAAACGACAGGATCGCCAGAATCGCGATGTGGCCGCCCGCCATGTTCGCCGCAAGACGCATGGTCAGTGCGAATGGACGCACGAGCATGCCGATGATCTCCAGCGGCACCAGCAGGAAGTAGAGCGGCAGGGCGAGCCCGTGCGGCACCAGGTTCTTCCAGTGCTGGATGAACCCGTGGGCCATCGTGCCGGCCATGATGATGGCAATGAACGTGATCGAGGCCAGCGCTGCGGTGACGTTGAAGTTCGCGGTCGCCGTCGTGCCGCCGTGGATCAGGCTCTTGAGAAACGAATGGTCGCTCGTGTGCAGCACGAACTTGTCGAGCAGCGCGAGCATGTCGAACACCGGCACGAGGCCCACGGCGTTGGCGACAAGAATGAAGGTGAAAAACGTGAGGAGCAGCGGGGTCCAGGTCATGACCCACTTCTGGCCGACGTTGGGCAGCACGATCGAGTCGCGAATGAACTCGACACCGGCTTCCAGGGCATTCATCGGGCCAGTCGGAACCAAACGTCCTGACGCCAGATACTTGCGCACCAGCGTGGTGACGACCACAAACACCACGAGGGCCACCATCCACACCATGAACACGTGTTTGGTGACCGAGAAGTCGATGCCGAACACGGGGGGAATGTGAATGATCGGGTGGTCAAGCCCCGTATTCGCCACGTGGCCGATGATGGCGTCGGCGGCGTTGAACTTCCCCTCTGCGGCCTGCGCCGCACCCGGATCGACAGCACTCATATCAGTCATCACTCTACGTCTGCATCAACCGCTTCAGGCACCACGCTTCCACGAAGTGCAGCACCAGATACGACACGGTCAGGCTCACGACAAACGGCACGGGCCTGACCTCAAACCCCTTCAGGACGATCACGACCCAGGCGACGAAGAACACGCTCTTCACCACAAAACCCCGGATCATCACCGGCAACGTTGACGCGGGCGCCGTCGCCCACGCGCGCGAGACCGACACCCACGAGGCGGCGGTCGTCAGCACCGGTGCGACAACCCCGAGCAACACCTCGAATCCCCGGCCCAGTGCGGCCCACGCGATCCCGGTGGCCGTCACGACCCCGATGGCCGTCCACAACACCCGGTCCATCACTTCGGCCGGAGGGTGGATTTGACGATCGCGTAAAACCCGGTCGCTATCCCCACCGTCAATCCGGTCACAAACCACCACGGGGAGGTGTCCCACGTGTTGTCCGCGACGTATCCCAGTCCCCCGAGAAGCAAGATGCCTCCGATCAAGGTGTAACTGGCCGTCGCCGCCGGCCCCGCCCGCTGGACATTCTCCTGGAACGCCCGCATGGCATCCTGAAGTCCCTTCCGCGGTGGTTTCCCCGAAGCCAAGCGAGCAATTGTAGCCCGGGGAGGCCCCTGTCCGCCTGCCCAACGGGCACACGAACCTCGGAAATATATCACGGTCACCCGGACGGTATACTGCGAAGCATGGCCACTTTCCCATGGAAACAGTCGATCGCGGTCGGGGTCCTGGCGGCGGCGACCTGGGGGTCGGTGACCCCGGGCCTGGCGGCCCAACGGGAACTCCGGAATCAGACCATCCACATCGGGGTGTACGACAACAAGGGGCAGCCTCCCGCGGCGCTGAAGACCTCCGATCTGGCGATCCGGGAAGACGGCACCGTGCGCGAGGTGCTGGCCGTCGGCCCGGCGACCACGCCGATGCAGATTGCGGTCCTGGTGGACACCAGCCAGGCCTCCATGGGCTCCATCCCGGACCTCCGGGACGCCCTCCGCGCCTTTGCCAAGGCGATTTGGGCCAAAAGCCCCGAATCGCAGATTGCCCTCTACGCGTTCGGCGAACGGCCCTCACTCGAAGCGGATTACACGACCAGCGACATCGCCTGGGGCCGAGGCGTGGACCGGCTGTTTGCCGCGTCCGGCTCCGGTTCGTATTTCATCGAAGCGGTGGTTGAAGCGTCCACGGCCCTCGCCAAACGCAAGCCGGCGCGCGGCGTCGTCGTGGCCTACGTCGACGAAAACGGCCCCGAGTTCAGCAACCGGCGGCACCAGCAGGCCTTTGACGCCGTTGCCTCAGCGCGAGCGTCACTCTGGACCGTGACCCGCCAGGGATTCAGCGGCGACATGTCCACCGAAACCCGGGAACGGGCCATGGTGGTCGGCGATGTGACGACGCGCAGCGGGGGGCGCAACTTCACGCTCTTTGCGCCGTCGGCGCTCGTCGCCCGATTCGCCGAAGTCTCCGACCAGTTGCTGGCGCAGTTTGCCGTGACGTATGGCCGGCCGGAATCGCTGATCCCCCCCGAGAAACTTGAGGTGCGCCTGACCCTCGACGGCTACAAACTCTCCGCCCCGCGCTGGACCAACAAATGACGCGGTGGATGCCACGCGTGGCGGCCGGAGCGGCCGTGCTCGCGCTGACCTTGCCGGTGTCCGCGCAAATCTTTCGCGCCGGCATCGACGTGGTGTCGTTGAATGTCACGGTGACCGAGGGGGATGCCCTCGTGCCCGGGCTGGAACAGGCGCAGTTTTCGGTCTACGAAGACGGCGTGAAGCAGGACATCTCCTTCTTCTCGCGCGCGGCGCAACCGATCGCCCTGTCCCTCCTCATCGACACCAGCACGAGCATGGAGCTGAAGCTGCCGGTCGCCCAACAGGCCGCCATCGGATTTGCGAATCGGCTCACGGGATCGGACGCCGCGCAGATCATCGACTTCGACAGTCGCGTGGAGATTCTGCAGACGTTCACCGCGGACCCGACGCTGCTCGACGCGGCGATTCGCAAGACGCAGGTGGGCGGCTCGACCTCGCTCTACAACGCGCTGTATGTCGCGCTGAGTGAGCTCAAGCGCGTGCGCGCGGCGTCCAAGGAGGAAATCCGGCGTCAGGCGATCGTGATCCTGTCGGACGGTGAGGACACCTCGTCGCTCATCAACTACGAGGACGTGCTCGAGTCCGCCAAGCGTTCGGAGGTGGCGGTGTATGCCATCGGTCTGCGCTCGAAGACGGATCGGCCGACGCGCGGATTCAACGAGGCGGAATTTGTGCTCCGGACGCTCTCGCAGGAAACCGGCGGCCGGGTGTTTTTCGTCGAAGACGTCGGACAGTTGCCGGCGATCTATCAGCGGATCGCGGACGAACTCGCCAACCAGTACACGATTGCCTACAGTTCCAAGAACCTGAAACGTGACGGCGCGTGGCGCGCCATTGTCGTGCGTGTGGACCGGCCGAATACGGCGGCGCGCACCAAACGCGGATATTTCGCGCCGTCCCTTCCCAAGAGCCCGGCCCCACGCCCATGACGCCATCGTCCGACTCCCCACTCCGAACCCTCGCCCGCGGCCGTGTCGTGTTGATCGGCGCCGGTCCCGGCGACCCCGGCCTGCTGACGATGCGCGGCCACCGGGTGCTCGCGGACGCCGATGTCGTGGTGTACGACCGCGACGTCGCCCGCCTGCTGACGCTGGCCCGCGCCGACGCGGAACGCATTGAAGTCGGGGCCCCGGCTGAAGGCGCCACGGCGCAGGACGCCATCGCCATGTTGGTTGCAGAAAAGGCGCGCGAAGGCCAGCTCGTCGCGCGTTTGAAGTGGGGTGACCCGTTTCTGTTTGGCAGCGGCGCGAAGGAAGCCCTCTTCCTGCACGAACAACGCGTGCCGTTTGAAGTGGTGCCTGGTGTGCCGCTCGCCATGGGCGCGGCGTACGCCGGCATTCCGATCACGTACCCCGGCGGCCAGGACGCGCTCGTCTTCCTGCGCGGGCACGAATCTGCTGGCGAAGCGGCTCCGGACGTGGACTGGCAGGCGCTCGCCTCCCTCGACGGCACCATCGCGTCGTACACGAATGGCCGTCAGGCTGCGGCTATGCTCACGCTGCTCATGAAACATGGGCGGCCGGCCACGCAGGCCGGGGCCCTGATCTATGCGGGCACCCTGCCGCAGCAGGAAACGATCACCGGCACCCTCGCGGAACTGGTGACCGCCGCTGAAGCGCGCGAAGGCGCGGCCCTCCTCATCGTCGGCGACGTGGCGAAACTGCGCGATCACCTCGGTTGGTTCGATCGCCGCCCACTGTTCGGCAAACGCATTGTCGTCACGCGATCGCGCGACCAGGCGCGTGATCTCGTCGAACTGCTGGAAAGTCTTGGCGCCCAGACGATCGAAGCGCCGACGTTCCGGGTGCTGCCCGCCGACGATCCTGAAACGGTGGATCGCGCCGTCGCCTCGGTGGGTCAGTACGCCTGGGTCGTGTTTGAGTCGGCAAACGCCGTCAGCCGTTTCTTCAAGTCACTGCTGAATGGCGCGCGGGATTTGCGCGCCCTTGGTGGTGTGCGCGTTGCCGCAATCGGCCCGTCCACAGCGGATCGGCTCGTGGGCTTTGGCCTGCACCCGGACGTCGTCGTGCCGGAGTCAGGCACCGAAGCCACGGTGCGTGCCCTCGAGGCGGCCGGGACGCTCACCGGCGCGCGCATTCTGGTGGTGCGCCCCCATCACGATCGATCGGATCAGGGTCGTCCCGACGCCGTGCGTGAAACACTCGCTGCCGAGCTGAGCCGGCGTGGCGCGGACACCACCGACGTGGTGGCGTACCGCACCACTGCGGGCGCACCGGAGTCGGCCGCGGCGCAGGATCTCTACCGCCAGTTGCTCGATGGCCAAGTGCACGCGGTGACGTTCACGACACCGACGGCCGTGCAGCGGTTCGTGGATCTGATCGGTCGCGATCAGGCCGCCGACCTGCTGAATCAGACGGTCGTCGTGGCGATCGGTCCGGTGACTGCGGCCGCGGCTCTGGCGTTGGGGATCGCCGCGCCCCGCGTCGCCGAGCCGTTCACGGTTGACGGCATGATCGCGACGCTGGTCAAGGCGCTGCGCTAGAAGCCGATGCGCACGCCTGCGTTGAGTGTGCGACCGTCGAGTGGCGCCCACGCACTGACCGCGCGTTTACCGAGCACGGTTGGTGTCGGCAACAGGAGCGGGTCGTAGTTCGACTGCCGGACGTCCGTCAGGTTCTCGAGATTCACAAACGCGCGCACCCGACCGAAACGCCGCTCGGCCAACATCCCGATGATGATGTACGGCGAGCTTTCGTCCGCGTACGGGTTATCCTCCAGCCGCTGACGGCCCGTGTAATAGAACTCGAACCCGACGCGCGCCTTGCCGTGTTGTTCCCACGCGGCGATCAGACCGACCGTCTGGCGCGGCGTCAGCGGCAGCGGCTCCGCCTGTTTCGCAGACAACCAGGTGTGCGTCGCGGTCGCGACGAAGTCGCCTTTGCGCGCACGCACAAAGGTCTCAAGACCGCGAATGCGGATTGCGGAGTCCGGCCCGGACATGTTCACCACTTCCAACCGTGCGCCGCGATCGGTTCTCAGCACCGCTTCCACCGGGTTGTGCACGGCCGCTGCAAAGCCGGTCACCGACACCGAGACGGGGCCAAACTCGCGGGACACATCGACCGAGATCGACTCCGCCGTCTCGGCCTCGGTGATCTGCACGGTGCCCACCCGATGGACACCCACATCCTCCACCTCATCCACAAACATCGTCGGCGCAAACGCGCCTCGGCCGGCGTAGTGGCGCACATCCCACGGCTCCAGCCTCCAGCGTACGGACGCACGCGGGCTCCACAACACACCGTACTCAGGGTGTTTGTCGATTCGAGCACTGATCGACATCGCCGCCTGGTCCGACAACGTCACATCGTCCTGCACAAACACGGACGGGGTCGTCCACGAGTAGTCGTGCCCGCTCATCCCGCGATACCGCTGCGATTCCACACCGCCGCCGACGACAAACGTGTGCGCGCGCCAGGACCAGAGATAGGACCCTTCGCCCATCACGAACCGATGTTGATCCTCGTAGGCCACGAAGCCGTACTCATGCGTGTGCGCCAGGCGCATGAACGCGCCTCGGAAGACAGCGACACCGCTCCCGACCGTCGTGCGGGCCGTGGTGCCGAGATCAAAGCGCGTGGTGTCCACGGCCTGCACGCCGTCCGCCACATCCAGGAGCCCGCCACGCCGACGTTCGATGGTGGTACCGCCGGTCACATCGACCATGCCTCTGGAGGTCGTGAAGGACAACTTCGGCCGCGTCACAAACCGCCGATATCGCGGCAGGTCAGCCCATCCGTCGTTATCCACATCCTCAGCGGATTGTGCGTGGGCTCCGGCCAGCCAGGTGTAGCCAACCGTCGGCGAGACCGGACCTGACGCCCAGAGCACCGCATCCGCCCCGGCGCGCGTCGTTGCATTCAGCAACAGTTCGCCCTCGTGTTCGGGTGTGGGTCGCCGAGTCACCAGATTGATCACGCCACCGAGCGCGGACGGCCCGTACAACGCGGAGGCCGCGCCTTTGATCACTTCCACCTGTTGGAGGTCCATCGGCGGAATCTGCAACAACCCCAAGGACGCCACCTGGGTGCCGTTGATCGGCAATCCGTCGGTCAGCACGGCGGTGAATCGCCCGGGCAATCCCTGCACACGCACCGCCGCCGCACCGAGCGCCGGCGATGTCGGCTGGAGCCTGATGCCGCTGGTCTCGTTGAGCAACATCGCGATGTCGCCCGGAGTCATCAACAGCTTCTCTTCAATCTCCTCGCGACCCACGACTTCGACCCGCATCACCTGATCGGTGGACAGACGCCCCGTGCGGGTGGCGGTCACAAACACTTCTTCTTCGATCTCGGGTGGTGTAGGTGGTGTGGGTGGCGTAGGGGGCTGTGTGGTCGTTGGTGGTGGTGTGGGTGGCTGCGGTGGTGTGGGTAACTGGAGGGTCATCCACAGAAAAACAAGGAGTTCCATTGGTTGAGATAGGATGCCACGAACATGCTCGGTGCGTTTCTTGAAGGCATCCGTCGCGTCTCACGCGCCCCCGTTGTGCTGCTGTCGCTGAGCACGGCCGTGTGCCTTCTGGTGTTGCCGCACCGGCTGTCGCTGTTTGGTCCGCTGTCGGACACGTGGCACCTGCGGACCGTGCTCGATCGTGCCGTGTGGGAGTGGCACGGAGGGTGGCTGCTGTCGGAATACTACGGGAGGCCGCCCGCCGCCCCGGCGCTGGCAAGCGCGGCCCTTGCGGCAACCCTGCTGTGGATGTTTGTATCGGGCGGCATCCTGGATCGCTTCGCGCGCGCACGCCCCATTCGCGCATCTGCCTTTTTTGCCACCAGCGGCGAGTTCTTCGTTCGCTTCCTCCGCCTGAGTCTGATCACGGCCCCGGTGTACTGGTGGCTGTTTGCCTGGCTGTTCCCGAGACTGACGCCGACGATGTGGGGTCAGCTGGGATTTGTCGCCGCGCTCGGCATCGTGAATCTGGTGACGGACTACGCGCGCGTCCGCGCCGTGGTGGAAGACCGGCGGAGCATGATCGGCGCCCTCGGCGCGAGCCTGCGCTTCATCCGCCGCCGCCCCCTGCGCGTGGCAGGCCTGTATCTGCTGAGCATGCTCCCGTCCGTGCTCGCCATCCGCCTCTGGCTCGGCATGTCCACGTGGTCTGAGGCCACCCGCGGCACCATTGCGGCTGCGCTGCTTGTGTACGTGGTCGTTCGCGTGTGGGCACGGCTCACATGGATGGCGGGCGAGGTGGTGTTCTTCCAGGGAGAACTCGCGCACGCGACGTACACCGCGCGGCCGGAGCCCATCTGGCCGGAGTCTCCGGCGGCGGAAGCGATTGCCAACCTCAGTGCGGACCGCGGACCTTCCCTGTAATATTTGGACATGGGCTCGGCACGTATTGACGGCGTTGTGCAGTGGTTGCGGGATCGGGCGCAGGATGCGGGCGCCCACGGGTTTGTGGTCGGTCTGAGTGGCGGCATCGACTCGGCGGTGGTCGCCAGACTGTGTCAGATGGCAACACCGAACCGCGTGCTCGGCGTGATGCTGCCCTGTTACAGCCATCCGCAGGATGAAGCGGATGCCCGGCTCCTGGCAAAGACCTTCGGCATTCCGACCGCGCGTGTGGATCTCGGCGCAACCTTCGACTCGCTGACCGGTGAACTGCACGCCGCCATCAAAGGCCTGCCGCAGTCGGTGCACGTCACCGACATCAAACAACAGATGCCCGAGGCGAACATCAAGCCGCGCCTGCGGATGACGTCGCTGTACTTCATCGCCAATTCGCTGAACTATCTGGTCGCCGGCACGGGCAACCGAAGTGAACTCACGCTCGGCTACTTCACCAAACACGGCGACGGTGGCAGCGACGTGCTGCCGATCGGCCACCTGCTGAAGAGTGGCGTTCGCGACATGGCGCGCGAGCTTGGTGTGCCGGCGCCGATCATCGACAAAGCCCCGTCAGCCGGCCTCTGGATTGGCCAGACTGACGAAGCCGAGATGGGCTTCTCCTACGACATGCTTGAGGCATACCTCACAACCGGCGCGTCAGCCGTGCCGCCCGAAGTCGCCAGGCGCATCGAGTCGCTGAATCGATCGTCAGAACACAAGCGTAAGACGCCGCCGATTCCGTCTATTTAGCCCCGTGCGAACGGCGAGGCTCTGCCCCGCCTTCGACCGTGCCCTTTGCGGCATTGATGAGTGCGACCGCCGCGTATCCTTGCGCGACCTCGCCCTTGCGACCAACCTTGGCGAACGTGTGGCCCATCGATTCGAGCCGCTCGAGCAACGTGCGCGGGAAGCGATCTTCGATCTGCACGCGTGACCCGGTCGGTGCGTTGCCAATCAACATACGCGGTGCTTCGATCGCGCGCTGCGCGCCGAGGCCACCGTCCACGATGTTGAGGATGATGTTGTAGACCGACGCGGGAATCCACGCGTTGCCGGCCGCGCCGACCGCGAGCCTCGGCGTGAACCCGGGAATGCCATACCGTCCCGGATCCACCTCACTCGGCGCAAACAACAACGTCGGCACGCTGGTGGATGAATGACGCTGAAGCGGCAGCATCGATCCGTACCCGGTGCCGCGGCCGCCTCTGAAGTGATCGTTGTAGAGAAACCCGAGTCCCTTCGATACGTAGAAGTT
>CAZLJG010000099.1:0-10330 GCA_964559545.1 uncultured Solibacteraceae bacterium
GTGCGCCGACGAGGCTGAACGCGCGCGCGACGTTGTCACCGATGACCTGCGTCACCATGGCGATCAACACCGCCAGGAGCACGAGCGTGGCCGGGAAGGAGGCCGTGGCTTCGCTGGTATCCCGCGTCTGGCGGTAGACCCATGCGACCACGCCGCCCAGCACGAGCGCGGCCACCAGTCGCATCGCGGTGATCGGCGGCGCGACGGCGGGTGCACTGAAGACCGACGTCAGGAAGTCCGGCATCATGCCACCTCCGCCGTGGTGGATGCCGTCTCCGGCGCCAGGCCGAGTCCAGCGATCGACAGCCGGTACTTCGAGACAGTCATGGGAGCGAGGCCAAACGTCTCCACGAGGCGTTTGAAGATCGCGGGCATGGCGACGAGGAATTTGAGTTCGACAATGTGCTGATCGGTCAGCACCGGGGTGTACTCCGGTGACTGGAAGCACCATCCCTCGGCGGCCCGGGCGCTGAGGTGCGCATCCACGGTGAGACGTGCAAGACCGTACGGCGTCGAGGTCACCCGTGCCGTCCGGTCGTAAGTCACCTGACACACCGGATGCAGCCGGCGCGCGGTCAGCCGACTCGCGAACCACAGGCCGGGCCAGTCGCTCAGGTCGGTCGGGCCGTCGTCGAGTCGCGCCAGTTCGGTGAGCGGCGCGATCGACCGGCGCTTGGACAGCAGCGAGCGTGTACGAAGTTTGCGTTCGAGGAATGCCACGTCCGAGACACCGTATCGCCGCACGCGATACTTGCTGCGGCCGTACGAACCCCGGCGTCGGTACACATCCTGCTCGGGGGTGTCGGTGTAGAGGGTGGTGGTGGAGTAGGCGTCTCCATGGACCCCGGCCCCGTGGGGGTCGGCGGTCAGATGCTCCCTGGCCCACGCCCGGACGGCATCCCCGACATCGGGAGTCACCAGGAACTTCAGTTCGGTGGCGTACGGGCGGCGGTCTCGGGTTTCGGTATGCATGGTCCTGTGGCTGCGGAGTGAGACTAGCCGACTGGGCCGTTTATTCCCGCATGGAAGTTTTTGCCACGCCATCACGCCTGCACGGGCGGACTTCCCTGGCACGTGTTGCAGGTGGGGTGGGGTATGTCTGCTGGACTGCAGGTCTGCCTTGCCTGGATCGTCGGAGCGGCACTCGGCGTTGTTGTTGATGGCGTCCTGGATGAGGCGATCGGCATTGGCCTGGCTGCGGTGGCGGTCGGCGTCATCCGGCCGTGTCGCGCGGTGGCGATCGTGGCGGTCGCCGCCGCCGCGGCCGCGTATGGCGCAGGAGCCCGAGTCGCCCTGTTGCGCCCGGTGCCACTGGAGCTCCTCCGGACGGAGCCCCAACTCGTCACCGGCGTGTTGTTATCGGACGCGGTACCGTCACGCACCGGCGTGCGGCTCGAACTGCTCATCCAGGATCGACGCGCGCGGGTCACCGTCGGCGGTGCGTTGGGCCCGGCGGCCAGTCAGGCGTGGACCCGCGGCCGCACGCTGAGCGCGCCGATCCGGTTTCGTCTGCCGGATGTGGTGCGCAATCCCGGGTCGCCCAGTGTCGAGTGGCAGCGCCTGACGCAGCCGTTTGATCTGATCGGCACCATCAAGAGCGCCGCGTTGGTCGAGGGGACGCCTGCGCCTTGGCCAGAAGAACTGGCGGCGCGGGTTCGGCGCCACGTGCGGCGATCGGCGGAGCGATTTGTCGGGCCTTACTCCGCGACCTCGCAGGCGGTCGTGACAGCCATTCTGATCGGCGACCGCGCCGGGCTCGACGAGGCGCTCGTCCGGAGGCTTCAAGCGGCTGGCACCTTCCATGTCATCGCCATCTCCGGCGGCAACGTCGCGATGTTAACGGTGGCGTGTCTGCTTGGGTGCCGCGTGTTGACCCGCTCGCAGACTCTACCGCTTGTCAGCACAATGCTTGTCGTCGCAGCATACGGCGGCATTGTCGGTGACGAGTCGTCGGTCACACGGGCGGTGCTGGCGGCGTTGTGTTATCTCGGCCTTCGCCTGCGCGGTGTGCCGCCGAAGCCTGTGAACCTGCTGGCCGTCGTGGCCGCGGTGTGTGTCGCTTGGGCGCCGCTCACTGTGCTCGACGTCGGCGCCTGGCTGTCCTTTGGCGCCACCTTCGGGCTCATCGTCATCCTGCCTCGCCTGGTTGACCATGTGCGACGACACGCCGGCTCACCAGGTGGATGGAGGATGGCCTGGCACTGGCTCGTCGTGGCCTGCCTGGCGACCGTGGCCGCTGAACTCCTCATCATGCCGGTGAGCGCGCACGTTTTCGGCCGTGTCACGGTCGCGGGGTTGCTCCTGAATCTCGTCGCGATTCCGGCGATGGGCGTGGTCCAGCTCGCAGGCATGGCGGTGTGTCTGCTGGCGGTTGTCTCAACGCCTGCTGCGGCAGCCGCCGCGTGGCTCGCGCACCATGCGACGACAGTGCTGCTGGGATCGTCAGCGGCGCTGGATCTGGCTCCGTGGTTGTCCTGGCGCGTCCCGTCGTTGAGTCCGGCGTGGACGGGCGTGTACTACCTGGTGCTGGCCTTCGCTGTTGTCTGCACTCGACCTGCCGCGCGACGCGGCGCGGTTGTGCTGGCGGCATCATTGCTGATCGTCATCGTCACTTCTCCATTTGTCACGCTGCGAAGACCACCCGCTGGGTGGCTTCGCGTGGCGGTCCTGGACGTCGGGCAGGGTGAGGCCGTGCTTGTGCAGACGCCAAGCCGTCACGCGCTGCTTGTGGATGCGGGCGGCACTCCCGGTGGATCCTTCGACGTGGGCGGCCGTGTGACGACGCCGGCGGTGTGGGCGTTGGGTGAGCGGCGGCTCGATTGGTTCGCCCTGACGCATGGCGACCTCGATCACATCGGTGGCGCTCGTCGCGTCATCGAGGACCTGTCTCCGCGTGAGGTGTGGGAAGGCACGCCGGTGGATGCCGACCCGACGCTGCTCGAGCTGCGGTCGCTGGCGCAGCAGCGTGCGATCGGGTGGCGGCGGCTACAGGCCGGTCACGAGCTCGAACTCGGCGCGGTGCACATCGCCGTGCGTCATCCGCAGCCGCCTGACTGGCAACGGGTGCGTGTGCGGAACGATGACTCCCTGGTGCTGGAGTTCCGGTACGGCGATGTATCGGTGCTGCTCACCGGTGACGCCGGGCGTGAGTACGAGTCACGTCCTCTGGCCGTTGATCGGGCTGGAGCGCCGCCTCGCATCCGGATCGTGAAAGTTGCGCATCACGGCAGCCGCTCTTCAACCAGCGACCATTTCCTGGATCGCTATCGACCTCACGCCGCCATCATCAGCGCAGGCGCGAGCAATCTCTTCGGACATCCCGCGCCGGACGTGCTGTCCCGGTTGTCAGCCAGGGACATTCGCGTCTTCCGCACGGATCACCACGGCGCGGGCATCGTGGAGACCGATGGGCGCATTGTCCGCATGCGCTCCATCAGCGGCCGCGTCATGGAGATTTTTTGAAGAGGGCCCATGTCTCGAGCGTCGGCGCCACCTGCGTGTGGCCGACGACCTGATAGCCGAAGTGTGCGTACAACTGCACGTTGCGCGCGACCTCGGTCGTCAGCGAGACACCCGATGAGCCGGGGTCGTCCTCTGCGAGCGCGGCAACCGTCGCCAGCAGTGGGCGCGCGAGTCCTTGTCCTGCGTGACCGCGGCGGACACCGATCATATTCAGGTGGTGGTGCGGCGTGGGCTCGATGACGGGCCAGCTCGCCGCGTACTGTTGATAGCGATCAAACGCGTCAGCGCCAAGTTCCGCCCATACCCCGTCGACCCAGGGCGCAAGATCGTCGGGTGGAGGCGGCTCCACCGGCAACGTCAGGATCGCGGCCGCCGCCAACGCGCCCGACCGGGGATCCACCACACCAAACATGGGCCCGCCCCGCCGAAGGCGACGCGTCACGAACAACTCGATGAGGCGTCGGGTCCTGGCCGCGACGTCCCCGTCGGGACCGACAACAAATCGCATGACGGGGTAGTCGCGGAACGCGTCGGCCATCACGTCGATGACGTCCGGGAGCGCCGCTGCGTTCAGGCGCGTGCTTTGATCCGCTGCCACGCGGCCTCCATTTCATCAACTGACGCGGCGTGGACGGATGACCCCCTGGCTTCAAGGTCCGCTTCCACGGCCGCAAACCGCGTTGAAAATTTGTCGTTGGCGGCTCGCAGCGCCGACTCGGGCTCGATGTTCAGCTTTCGCGCGAGGTTCGCAATCGAGAACAGCAGGTCGCCGAGCTCTTCGGCTGCCCGCGCGGGGCTTTGTGTCACCGCCTCGCGCAACTCGCGCACTTCCTCGTCAATCTTGTCGACAACGCCTGCGGTGTCGGGCCAGTCAAATCCCACGGACGCGACGCGTGTGCCGATCTCGTGTGCGCGCAAGAGAGACGGGAGCGATTTGGGGACACCGGCGAGCACGCGCTTCTTTTCGCCACGACCGGATTGTTCGGCGGCCTTCAGTTGCTCCCACTGAGTCAGGACAGCGGCGGGTGTTTGTGGCGTGCGTCCTTTGCGTACGCGCGACTTCGGGAGCTTGCGGCCCGACGGCGTGAACACATGGGGATGCCGGCGGATGAGTTTGTCGGCGATGGCGGTGAGGGCATCGGCCATGTCCCATCGGCGTTTCTCGGCGGCGATTTGTGCGTGAAACACGACCTGGAACAACACGTCGCCGAGTTCGCCGGGCAGTGCCTTGTGGTCTTCACGGTCGAGCGCTTCCAGCGCTTCGTACGTTTCCTCAAGCAGAAACGGCCGGAGGGTCTTATGTGTCTGCTTTCGATCCCAGGGACACCCGTCGGGGGACCGGAGTGTCGCCATGATGCGAACGAGGCGGGCCATCGCTCGGGCGGCGCGGGCAGCGCGCGTGTGCGTGGAAACTGGCATGGCCAAGACGGTAACAGAGTGTGCGGTTGCAGACACCAAACCGCGGTGATGGGATCTGCGTCTACAGGGGCGAATGTTCAAATTGTCGCGGGCCCTCATCGGCCTGAGTGTGCTGATGGCCGTGATCGGGGGGACTGCGTTCGGGCAGACGCCTGCAAAACTGCAGGTCCGCCTGGCGTGCGCCGACTGCGATCGTGTCGCCCTCCAGCGCGATCTGCCCTTCGTCCAACTCCTCGCACCTGGGGATGCCGCTGACGCTGCGGAAGTGGATGTGACTGTTGGACCGCCGGCGGCTGAGCGGTCGGTGGCTGTTGTCGGGCGTGGACGTTTTGCCGGTCGGGATCGATCGGTGGCGGCGCCCGGTAATCTGAGTCGTTTTCTGAAACTGGTGCTCGCCGAGTACGCCGCGGAGACCGATGCCGGGGCGCACATGGATGTGTCGTTCACCCCACCTGCGGCCGCCGCGTCTGCCGCCGGCGCGCCAGCGCCAGCCGTACAGAAGGACCCATGGAATGCGTGGGTGTTTCGGCTCGGCGCTGACACCTACATGAATGGCGAGCAGTCGGCCACCGACCGGAGTTATTCGTACCGGTTCAACGCGAATCGGGTCACCGAACAGTGGAAACTGCGCGTCTCGGCGTACCGGAATGAATCAAAGTCCTCCTTCGATATCGACGAGTCCACCACGATTACGAGCAAGCTCTCGGATTGGACCGTTGACGGCCTTGCGGTCAAGAGTCTTGGCCCGCGGTGGTCGTTGGGCGCGACCGCGGCCGTGGTCGGGTCGAGTTTTTCGAACTCGCGCCGCGTCATGCGCTTTGAACCCGGCATCGAGTTCGACTGGTTTCCGTATGCGGAGAGCAGCCGGCGCAGCCTGACGTTCATCTATTCGGTTGGCGTGCAGCGGTACGAGTACGAGCGCGAGACCATCTTCGACAAACTCGAAGAGACCGTCGGCATCCACTCGTTCCGTTCGTCGCTCGGACTCCGGCAGCCGTGGGGCCAGGTGGGCGCGTCCGTGCAGCTGTTGCAGCAGCTGACCGAGCCGGATCGCACTCGCATCACGGTCCAGGGTAACTTCAGCGTGCGCCTGCTCAAGTCCCTTACGTTGAATGGCTCCGGGAACTACCAGCGGATTCGTGACCAATTCACGCTCGTGAAGGGGAGTGCGACTGACGAAGAAGTGTTGCTCCGTCAGCGCCAGTTGGCGACCGGGTACCGTTATTCGTTCAGTGTGGGGTTTGGGTACGCATTCGGGGCGCTGTCGAACACGACGGTGAACCCCCGCTTTGGAGGGGGTTAGATCGTGCGCCTGTTCAGATGTCTTGTGTTGTGCCTGGTGGCCTGGGCCGCGACGACCGTGCCTGCGCGCGCCCAGGAGGCACCGCCTCCGCCCCTGCGATTGTTCCTCGACTGCTGGGAATGTGACTTCGAGTTCCTCCGGCAGAACCTGCGTTTCGTGGACTACGTGCGCGATCGCGTCGGCGCCGACCTGCATGTGCTCGTGACCTCGCAGTCCACAGGCAGCGGTGGCACGTCGTGGACCCTTCGCCTGATTGGCCTCGGGCGATTCCAGGGGCAGGACCGCACCACGGTCTTCAGCACACCGTCAAACGCGACCAGTGACGAACGAAGACGCGCGTTTGCGCGGTCGTTGCGACTGTCGCTGGCCGGGTATGCCGCGTCCACGGCGGTCGGACGCAGTCTCGACGTCACGTTTGCGCCGCCGGCGGCGGCCGCGCAGGGACCGGTGAAGGACCGCTGGAACTCCTGGGTGTTCCGGCTGAGCGGCAATGGCAATTTCGGCGGGGAACTGTCGAGCCGTTCATCCTCGTATCGCGGCTCAGTGTCGGGCAGTCGTGTGACGGAGAAGTCGAAGATCAATTTTTCCGCCAGCATCAATGACAACAACCGCTGGTTCACGCTGAGCGACGGCCGGCGCATCAACTCCGACTCGAACTCGTCGAGTATGGGCGGCACCGTCGTGCGTTCACTGGGTCCGCGATTGTCAGCCGGTCTTCGAGTCAACACCGGTACGTCGAGTTTTTCGAACACGGACCGCTCGACCGTCGTGTTCCCCGGCATCGAGTTCAACTTCTTCCCGTACTCTGACTATCAGCGCCGGGCCTTCACGATCTGGTACGAGGCCGGCCCGACGTTTTATGACTACCGCGAAGTCACGATCTTCGACAAGCTGAGTGAACGCATCTTCAAACACCAGATGGATGTGTCCTACCGCGTGCGTCAGGAGTGGGGCTCGATGGGCGTGGTCGCGGGGATGTCGCAGCACCTCGGCGACCTCAAGAAATACAGCCTGAACCTCAATGCCCACGCAGACGTGCGCCTGTTCAAGGGGTTCTCGTTCAACGTGTTCGGGGGCTACTCGCGCATCAAGAACCAGGTGTCGCTGGCCAAGGGGGGCGCCACCTCCGAGGAAATCCTGCTCCGCCTGCGCCAGTTGCAGACGGACTACTCGTACAGCTTCAGCACCGGGTTCAGCTACACCTTCGGCTCGGTGTTCAACTCGGTGGTCAATCCGCGGTTCGGGGGCTTCTGACGTTCGTTTCACAACGCCTGTAATCTGTATGGCGTGAACGTTCTCTTTCTCGGCACCGGCACGTCGCACGGTGTCCCCATGATTGGTTGTGCGTGCGCGGTCTGCCGGTCGGACGACCCGCGGGACAATCGGCTGCGCCCATCCATCCTCCTGACGGGCGACGACGACGGCGTGGTGCTGGTGGACACGACGCCGGATCTGCGCCAACAGTGTCTGCGTCACGACATCACGCGCGTGGACGCCGTGGTGTACACCCACGCGCACGCCGACCACATTCTCGGGTTTGATGAACTGCGGCGCTTCAACGTCATGACGAAGCGCGCGATGCCGGTGTACGGCGATCGGACGACGCTCGCCGGAGTGCAGCGTACGTTTGGCTATGCCTTTGATTCGAACGCGCCGCGGGGTGGGGGTGTGCCGCAGGCGGATCTGATTCCGATCGACGGACCGTTCTCGATCGGGTCCTTGTCGTTTCAGCCGCTGACCATCTATCACGGGGATGCGCCGGTCCTGGGGTTCCGGGTCGGCCGCTTCGCCTATCTCACGGACTGCAATCGGGTGCCCGACGAGACGCTGGCGCAACTCGGGGATCTTGATGTGCTTGTGCTGGATGCCCTGCGCCATCGGCCCCATCCCACGCACTTTTCGCTGACGGAGGCCGTGGCCCTGGCGGGCCGCATCGGCGCGAAACGCACCTACCTGACGCACATGTGCCACGACCTGGGACATGCCGCGACGTGCGCGATGCTTCCTGAGGGCGTCACGCTCGCATACGATGGATTACGGCTCGCATGTTCGTAGTCCGGTTCCCCTCCGACGCCCCACCGCTCTGGCCGCGCCCCGTGGCCGCACTCGGCAATTTTGACGGCGTGCATCGCGGGCACCAGAAGATCCTGGAACAGGTGTGCCGCCAGGCGGAACGCTGTGCCGGTACGCCCGTCGTGGTCACGTTTGATCCTCATCCGCCGCGTGTCGTGCGGCCCGACAAGGCGCCGCCGCTGCTAATGACGCTCGACCAGAAAATCGAAGCGTGCGGACGGGCGGGGATTCATGGCGTGGTGGTGGTGCAGTTCACGCCGGAGATGGCCCGGTGGGAGCCGGAGACCTTCGTGGATACCGTGCTTGTGGACTGGCTGCGCGTCGCTGAGGTGTGGGTCGGCGCCAACTTCCTGTTTGGCCGCGATCGCATGGGCACGTTCACGCTGCTGAAGGCCCTGGGCGAGGACCGGGGATTTCGGGCGGAGAAGATCGAACCCGTTCGCTTCAAGGACTTTGTGGTGTCGAGCACGCGCGTCCGGCATCTGCTTGCGGAGGGGCGGGTCGAGGAGGCCGGTGATTTGCTCGGCCATCACTACGCACTCGACGGCGTTGTCGTGCATGGCGACGGACGTGGGCGCGAGCTGGGATATCCCACTGCCAACCTGGAAACGCGTAACGAACAACTTCCGGCGTACGGCATCTATGCCACGGTCGCGATTGTGGATGGCGTGGTGCACCCGGCCGTGACCAGCGTCGGCATTCGACCCACCATTGGCGACAACCGGGTCATGGTCGAGACGTACCTGCTGGACGGTTCGATGGACCTCTACGGGAAGTCGATGCGGGTCGCCTTTGTGCGGTGGCTCCGGGAGGAGCGGAAGTACGCGTCACTCGACGCGCTGGCGGCCCAGATTGGCGACGACTGCCAGGCCGCCCGGCATGTTCTGGCGGATTTGGGGCTGTAAGGCACCTCCGGGGTAGAATCGTTGGCGATGTCGGATCCGGTGCAGCTGATTGTCCCGCTGGACGCGCGTTTTCGCGCGATCGGCCCGGAATTGGCGGGCAAGTACTGCGCAGCTCAGGGTGGCTCCGACGCGGATGTCGCCTCGGTGGCGACCGCTGTCACGGGCGCGGTGGAGGCCATGGTGCCGTCGGGCGGAGAACTGGGCGCGGTCACGATGGACTTCAGAACCCCCAACGGGCAGGTCGAGGTCACGGTGCGTTGCGGCGACCAGTCGTCGGTCGTCACGCGCCAGTTGCCGACCCCGAAGGGGTAAGCGTGCGCCTGTATAACACTCTCACCAGAACTGAAGAGCCCTTCGTCCCCGCCGACGGCAAGACCGTGCGGATGTATACGTGCGGCCTCACCGTGTATGCACGTGGGCACATCGGCAACTTCCGCACGTTTGTCGCGCTCGACGTGCTGCGCCGCGCCCTCCGCCACCAGGAGGGCTACACGATGCGTCACGTCGTGAACTTCACGGACGTGGACGACAAGACGATCACGGCGTCGGCACAGGCAGGCGTGTCGCTGCGCGAATACACCGATCGCTACATCCAGGCGTTCCACGAGGATTGCGCATCGCTGGGGCTCGAAGCGGTCGAGGAAAATCCCCGCGCCACCGACGAGGCGAACCTGCGCGCGATGACGGGGATGATTCAGGCCCTGTCGGAGCGCGGGCACACGTACGAATCGGAAGGGTCGACCTATTTCCGGATCGCGACGATGCCCGACTACGGGAAGTTGGCGCGGCTGGACCACGAAGGCATTCAGGCCGGCGCGCGCGTGGATGCCGACACCTACACGAAGCAGGACGCGCGGGACTTCGTGTTGTGGAAGTCCACCAAACCCGGCGAGCCGACCTGGGACTACGGGTGCGGCCCCGGGCGCCCCGGCTGGCACATCGAGTGCTCGGCGATGGCTCTGCGTCTGCTGGGTGAGGGGCCGATTGATATTCACGGGGGCGGGATCGACTTGATCTTCCCGCACCACGAAAACGAAATCGCGCAGGCCGAATGCGCGACGGGCCGGCAGTTTGCGCGCTTCTGGGTGCACGTCGAGTTTCTCAATCTCGAGCACGAGAAGATGTCGAAGTCGCTCGGCAATGTCTACAACATCCAGGACATTCGCGA
>CAZLJG010000100.1:0-4702 GCA_964559545.1 uncultured Solibacteraceae bacterium
CGTGGATGAGGACTGTTCTCCCGAGGTGAGGACAAACACGATCCCCGAAAAAGACGCGTCGTCGGCCACATGGAACTCGTACGACATGTCGCCTGCCGGACCGGTGCGCGCCGCATTTCTCGTGCGAAGCGTGGGCTGCCGGGTGGATGTCCGCGCGCCTCCGACGGGGTCGATCGCCTCCGGCGGGGAAATCACCACGGGCTCTCGGTACTCGAAGTGGCGAGGGACGGAGAACGGCCCAGTATTCGCTCCGTCGAGCGCGCGGGCGCGCCAGTGATAGGTCCGCCCGGGGGGCAGGGTTGAGACGGTCACGCCGGTGCGCCCATCACCTCCCGGCGCCACGCCCTCGGCACTGAACGCCAGCGTCCCGAAGCCGGCGTCAGTGCCGACCTGGAACGTGTAGGACAACGGGCGCACGCCGTTCGTGGTGGCGTTATCCACCACCAGGGACACGGCCGGGCCGTCGGCCAGGATCGTGGCACCCGACAGAGGCACGAGCGGCCGCGGCGCCGTGATTTCCACACCGGCAATCGGGCCCGCAATCTGGGGACTGGTCGGGGTGCTGCTCTTGGTCTGGGTGCAACCGGCCATAGCTGTCGCCAGCACGGCCAGCCAGGTGGTCAGGGGGCGTCGTAGGTCTTCCATTTCACGTGCTCCGTATCTCCTCTGTATCGGGTGCGTCGGCAGGCCGCGACAGGGGTTGCCAGCCCCCGGCGGGGTTGTGGCACACTGAAATGTTCCCGGGAGGCGGGACAACTGATGATGGCAGCACGGTGGATACGAGCGGTCGGCGGTGTCGTGATGGTGGTCACCCTGTCAGGCTGTTCACTGATTTCGAACAAGGCGACCAAGATGGTGGCCGACACCCTGTCGGCGGGTGGCACGTCAATGACGTCGGACAACGACCCCGAGCTGGTACGCGAGGCGGTGCCGTTTGGCCTCAAGACGTATGAGTCGCTGCTGGAGTCGATCCCGAAACACGTGCCGTTGCTGCGGGCGACCTGCAGCGGCTTCACTTCCTATGCCTACGGCTACCTGGCGACCGACGCTGACCTGGTGCGTTACACCAACCGCGAGGCGGCGAAGGCGATCGACGAGCGCAGCCTCAAGATGTATATGCGCGCGCATGGGTACTGTCAGCGGGCGCTCGAGGAGCGCTTCAAGGGGTCCACGCAGGCGTTTTTGATCGACCCGACGAACGCGCTCACGAAGGCGAAGAAGGAAGACGTCGAGCTCCTCTATTGGTCCGCGGCGTCCTGGGGACTGGCGATGTCACTCAGTCCTGATACGCTGGCCATTGACTTCCCGGCCGTGCGGGCGATGGCCGAGCGCGGGCTCGCGCTGGACCCGGGCTGGTGGAACGGGGCGTTGCACGAACTGATGATCACGCTCAACGGTCAGGAACTGTTGGGTGGGTCACAGGACGAAGCCCGCCGGCACTTCGATCGCGCCGTGGCGCTGCAGAAGGGCCTCTCGCCGGGTCCGTATATTTCGCTCGCGATGGCCGTGTCGGTGCCCAGGCAGGATCGGGCCGAGTTCGAGAAGCTGATGAATGCCGCGCTGGCGGTGGATCCCGATGCGAATCCCCCCGAGCGGTTGACGACGATGCTGTTGCAGCGACGCGCGCGCGCGTTGCTCGATCAGATCGACTATTTGTTCCTGAAGGACATGGAGTACTCACGATGATGAAGACCTTGCGCACATTCGCTGTTCCCGTCGCCGCTCTCGCGGCCGTCGTGCTGCTGACCTCGTCGGTCGCCGCCCGCGCCGCCATCACGATCAAGCTGGCGACGTTTGCGCCCGCCAACTCGGCGTGGCACAAGGCGCTGCTCGACATGGGCGACGCCTGGTCGAAGGTGACCGAGGGCCGTGTGACGCTGCGTGTGTACCCGGGCGGCACGCTCGGCACCGAAGCGTCCACGGTGAAGATGATGAGCCCCGCCGTTGGTGAATTGCAGGCAGCGCTGCTGCTCCCGCCGGGACTGGCGCGAATTGACGACGCGGTCGATGTGTTCGGGATGCCGTTTTTCCTCGAGAACGACGATGAAATGCGCGCCGTCTTCACGGCGATGCGCCCGACAATGACGCAGCGGATCGAGAAGAACGGCTACAAGGTGCTCAACTGGGGCAACGGCGGCTGGGTGCAGCTGTTCTCGAAGAAGGAAATCCGGACGCTGGCTGATCTGAAAGCCGTCAAGCTCTACACGACCGAAGGCGACGACAAGTCGGTGCAGTGGTACAAGGCGAACGGCTTCCAGCCCATTCCACTGTCGTTCAACGACATGGTCGGCGGTCTCAAGCGCGGCATGGTCGAGGCGGCCCCGACGCCCGCGTACGGAGCGTCGATGCTTCAGATCTTCCGTGACGCGCCGTTCCTGCTCGACGTCAAGCTGGCGCCACTGCTCGGCGCGACCGTGATGACCAACGACGCGTGGAACAAGATCGATGCGGCCGATCGTCCGAAGGTGCTCGCGGAAGCGAACAAACTCGAAGCGCGCTTCATGAATGAAGCGCCGAAGCTCGACGCGACGGCGGTCGGCACAATGCAGCAGCGTGGGCTCAAGGTCACGACGCTCACGCCGGCAGCCAACGCGGAGTTCCGCAAGACGGCTGAGGCCCTCGTCACGTCAATGCGCGGCACGATGGTGCCGGCTGATGTGTTCGACGCGGCGATGAACGCGCGCAACGCGTATCGCAAGACCAAGGGCGGCAAGTAAGGTGCGCCCGGCCCTCGTCAGGTTCGAGAATTCCATCGCCCTCCTGGCGATGGCCGGCATCATCGTCATTCCGCTTGGCGAGATCGTGCTGCGCAAGTGGTTTGCGACGGGGATTCCCGGCGCTGCGCCGTTTGCGCAGCACCTGACGATGTGGGTGGGGATGTTGGGCGCGGCGATTGCTGCGCGTGACGGCAAGTTACTGTCGCTGGCCACCGGCGAATTCCTCGCGCACAGCAAGACGGCACACGCAGCGAAGTTCGTCGCGGCCATCGCCGGGGCGGCCGTGGCGACCGTGTTTGCTGTCGGCGGTGTCAATCTGGTCACGTTGGACCGTGTGGACGGCACCGAGATCGCCGCCGGTGTGCCCGTGTGGGTCGCGGATCTGGTGCTGCCAATCTCGTTTGGTTTAATCGCCGCACGGTTGATGTGGGGAGCCTCCACGTCCTGGGTGGGCCGCGCGATCGCCGTCATTGGTCCACTCGGCGGGTACTGGATCGCAACGCACCCCGAACTGCTTGATGGAGCGCCGGCGTGGCCGTGGCTCGCGGGTCTGGTGGTGGCGGCTCTGCTGGGTGCGCCGATCTTCGTGTTGCTTGGTGGCGCCGCGGCCGTGTTGTTCATGGCGCAGGGCAGCAAGCCGACAGTGCTGCTGATTACGGCGTATCAGGAGTTGACCGGGTCGGCTGGCCTGGCGACGATTCCGCTCTTCACGCTGGCCGGGTATCTGCTGGCTGAGGGTAAGTCCTCCGAGCGATTGCTGCGGCTGTTCCGCGCGTGGGTTGGTTGGCTTCCGGGTGGGACGGCGGTCGCTTCGGTCGCGTTGTGTGCGTTCTTCACGTTGTTGACCGGCGGATCGGGCGTCACGATTCTCGCGTTGGGAGGCCTGTTGCTGCCGGCGCTCCTCAAGGACGGCTACCGCGAGCGGTTCTCGATCGGCATGCTGACGTCGGCGGGATCGCTGGGTCTCCTGTTCCCGATGTCGCTGCCGTTGATTCTGTACGCCATCATCGCCAACCTCGCGATGGAGGATCTCTTCATCGGTGGCATGTTACCGGGTTTGTTGATGCTGGTGATGTTGTCGGCCTACGGCGTTCGTGAAGCGATTGCGTCGGGTGCCTCGCGCCCCGCGTTCGTCGCGCGAGAAGCCGCGGCTGCGTTCTGGAACGCGAAGTGGGAAATCGGGTTGCCGGTCGTCGTCATGACCGTACTGCTGGGTGGGTACGCGACGCCGGTGGAATCCGCCGCAGTCGCGGCGCTGTATGCCTTCATCATGCAGCGGTTCGTCCACCGCGACATTCCCTCGATGCGCGAGGTGGTGAAGGTGACCGCGGACTCGGTGGGATTGGTGGGCGGCATCCTCGTGATTCTGGCGGTTGCGGTCGGCCTGACCAATTACATGATCAACGCGCAGGTGCCGGACGCCCTGATCGCGTGGACGACCGAACATGTCGAGTCGCCGTTGATGTTCCTGCTCGCGTTGAACATCTTCCTGCTGCTGGTCGGCTGTGTGATGGACGTGTTCTCGGCGATCGTGGTGGTCGTGCCGTTGATTGCCGGCGTCGCGGAGTTCTACCAGATCGATCCGATTCACCTCGGGATCATCTTTGTGGCCAATCTGGAATTGGGCTATCTCACGCCGCCGTTGGGGCTGAATCTGCTGGTGGCCTCGGTGCGGTTCCAGCGCCCGGCCTTTGAAGTCATCCGGGCCGCGTTGCCGATGTTGCTGATCCTCACGATCGCCGTGTTGCTGATCACCTATTTCCCGTCGCTGACGCTTGCGCCGCTCCGCTGGTTCGGGCGCATCCCGTAGAGAAGAGATTTACACCATGAAGGGCCGTGAGGGGCCATGAAGGTGTCTTGAGAGAGCGGGGTTGAGCGCCAGGCTTCGCCTGGCGCAGTGAGGGGAGGGGGCGACCCAAACCAAAGCACCAACCCAACCAAGAGGGGTTTTCGTTTGGGTGGCCCCACCCCGCACCCAGCCGCGG
>CAZLJG010000100.1:4712-10115 GCA_964559545.1 uncultured Solibacteraceae bacterium
CGGGGGGGGGTGCCCCCCCGGGCGGCGCGGGGCGTGGGGGGGGGGGGGGCCCCCCCAACCAAACCCCCCACCCGTCCTTGGGGTTTTTTTGTTGGGGGTCGCCCCTCCCCTCACCGTGCCGCTGAGCGGCACTCAACCCCTCGCCTCCTCCCAGTCCTCCATGTCTCGTTGTGAACCCTGACAAGCGGATTCCTTCATGGCTCTTCATGAGCCTCATGGTGAAAAATCCGGGTTACCCTCTCCCCACCATGCGGATTTCCATCGTTGCTCTCGTGTGTGCCGTGGCCCTGGCCGTGGCGATGCCCCGTGCTCAGGCGCCAGGGGCCCCTGCTGAGCTGGGTGTGATGTCGTTCAACATCCGGTATGGCACCGCGAATGACGGTGAGAACCGGTGGCCGCTCCGCAAGGATCTGCTTCTCGATGTCGTCCGCCAGGTCAACGCGGATGTGGTCGGGCTTCAGGAGGCACTCCACAGTCAGATTGTTGAAATCACGAACGCCGTTCCCGGGTACAGCGTGATCGGTGTCGGGCGCGATGACGGGCAGACGCGTGGGGAGTACGCGGCGATCCTGTATCGGCATGACCGGTTCCACGTGGCGGAGTCGGGCACGTTCTGGTTCTCCGATACGCCCGCCGTTGTCGCGTCCACGTCGTGGGGCAACACCATCACGCGCATCTGCACCTGGGCGCGGCTGATTGATCGACAGGGACGCCCGTTCTGGGTGTTCAATGTGCACCTTGACCACCAGTCACAGCCATCGCGCGAGCGGAGTACGGCGCTGTTGGCCGATCGGATTCGCGCACGGGTGCCTGCGGCGGAACCGGTTGTGGTGACGGGCGACTTCAACGTGGGTGAGGCGAATCCGGCGCTTCGGTCACTGCTGCCTGTGTCGGGCGGCACGGCGCTGCTTGTGGATACTTTTCGCGTGCGCCATCCCGATGCGACGGAGGTTGGAACCTTCACCGGCTTTGATCCGGCGCGCACGACCGGCGACAAAATTGACTACGTCCTGGTGACGCCCGGCGTGGATGTCCTGGATGCCCAGATAGTCCGTACCGCGCGGGACGGCCGCCTGCCCTCGGATCACTTTCCAGTGACGGCCCGTGTGCGGCTTCCGCCACGCTGAACCTCCGGTCGTGCGGGGTTTCGGGATAGGCTGTGCGCGGGATGCCGTTCCGCGTACCACTCGCGAAACGTTCGCCGGGCCAATTCGCCAGCGCACTGGTGACGGGGCAGCGGCAGATTCTGGAGTTGATGGCCAGCGGTGCGGCCCTCGACGCCTCGCTGACCGCGCTTGTCACCTTCCTTGAATCGCTCTCACCCGATCTGATTTGTTCGATCCTGCTGCTGGACGCGGACGGCGTGCACTTGCGGCACGGAGCGGCCCCGAGCCTCCCGCCGGAGTACATCGAGGCGATCAACGGCTCACCGATCGGGCCTGCGGCCGGGTCCTGCGGCACGGCGGCGTTTCGGGCCGAGTCGGTGGAGGTCGCTGACATCGCCACCGACCCACTCTGGATTGAGTACCGGCACCTCGCGTTGCCTCACGGATTGAAGGCCTGTTGGTCCACACCCATTCGCGACGGGCCGCGCCGCGGGCGCGGCACGTTTGCGTTGTACCGCAGGCGCATCGGCGCGCCGGGCCGCCGGCATCGCATGTTGATCGACGTGGCGACGCCGTTGGCGGCCGTGGCCATCGGCCGATCGCGAGTGGAAACGGCGCTTCGCGAAAGTGAGGCGAGGTTCGAGGCTTTCATGGGCGCCAGTCCCGCCATCTCGTGGATCACCGACAGTCAGGGGCGGCACGTGTACATGAACCCCGCGTGGGAGCGCGAGTTCGGTTTGCCACGCGCGGAGTACGTGGGCCGCACCGCCTTCGACATGGTGCCGGAAGCCAAGGCCCGCGAGATTCGCCACACGGACGCGCAAGTGCTGATGTCGGGGCGTCCCCTTGAGATCTTTGAGGACGAGACGGTCATCGGCGGGCGCACGGTTTACTGGCACTGCGTGAAGTTCCCGTTTCAGGGATCAAACGGCGAGTGGTATCTCGGTGGCGTCGCGATCAACCGGACGCGACGGACACAGGCGGAACGTGCGCTCAAGGCCAGTGAGGAGCGGTACCGCGCGACGCTCGACAACACCCTCGAAGGGTGCCAGTTGCTGGCCTTCGACTGGCGGTATCTCTATTTGAACGATGCGGCGTCGCGGCACAATCGACGGCCAAACGCCGAACTGCTCGGTCGCACGATGCCGGAGGCCTGGCCGGGCATCGAGGCGTCGCCGGTGTTTCAGATGATGAAACGCTGCATGGACGAACGTGTGGCGCTGCACGACGAAGTCGAGTTCCATTTTCCGGATGGTGGCACCGGTTGGTTCGACGTCCGGTGTCAGCCGGTGCCGGAAGGCATCTTTGTGTTGTCGATCGACATCTCCGAACGCCACGCGGCCGAAACACAACTCCTCGAGCTCAACGCCACGCTCGAGCAGAAGGTGGCGGCACGCACCGCGGAACTCGAAGCGGCGCTGGACCGGGCGGAGTCGGCCGATCGTCTCAAGTCGGCATTCCTGGCGACGATGTCCCATGAACTGCGTACGCCGCTGAATTCCATCATCGGTTTCACCGGAATCGTGCTCCAGGAACTCGCGGGGCCACTGACCCCGGAGCAGTCGAAGCAGCTCGGCATGGTGCGTGGCAGCGCGCGGCATCTGCTCGACTTGATCAACGACGTGCTGGATTTGTCGAAGATTGAAGCGGGACAACTGCACGTCAGGACCGAGCCGTTTGACTTGTCGCGCACCATTGCGAGAGCCGTGGAGTCAGTACGGCCGTTTGCCGCGACCCGTGGCCTTGACCTCCGCGTGTCGGCGCCGGACGACGCGATCGGGATGATCAGCGACGAACGCCGGATCGAACAGATCCTGCTCAATGTGTTGAATAATGCGTTGAAGTTCACCGACCAGGGGCATGTCGCGCTGGCGGTCGACCCCGGGCCGGAGACTGTCACTCTCCGGGTGACCGACACCGGCATCGGGATCAAGCCGGAGGACCTCCGGGGGCTCTTTCAGCCGTTCCAGCAGGTCGAGACGGGTCTGGACCGCCAACACGACGGTACGGGCCTGGGGCTTGCGATCTGCCGGCGTCTGGCAGGCCTGCTTGGTGGCGAGATTTCGGCGACGAGTGAGTGGGGCCGGGGTAGTGTGTTTACCATCACATTGCCGCGTGCCAGACCGGAGAGTGTATGACCCCAGCACCGATTCTCCTGATTGAAGACAACGAGCAGAATCGCTACCTGGTGACGTTCCTGTTGGAGAAACACGGCTACGCCATCGTGTCCGCGATGGACGGCCGGCGTGGTCTCGACCTGGCCGCTCACATCACGCCGTCCGTGGTGTTGCTCGACATCCAGTTGCCCACCATGGATGGATACGCGATCGCGCGCGCGTTGCGCCAGATGCCGCATCTCGACGCCGTGCCGGTGGTGGCGGTGACGTCGTACGCGATGCCTGGCGATCGCGAGAAGGCGCTCGAAGCCGGATGCACGGGCTACATCGAGAAGCCGATCAATCCCGAGACGTTCGTCAGCGAAGTCGAGGCATTCATGACGTCCAGGGACGAGGCCTGACGTGCGGATCCTCGTCGTTGACGACAAGGAAGAGAACCGCTACTACCTCGAAGCGCTGCTCAAGGGGCATGGGTTCGCTGTGGATGTGGCGAGACATGGAGCCGAGGCGCTGGTGCTGGCGCGGTCTCGTCCACCAGACCTCATCGTGTCGGACCTGCTCATGCCCGTCATGGACGGCTACATGTTGTTGCGGCACTGGAAGAGCGACCCGGGCCTCAAACATATTCCGTTCGTCGTGTACACCGCGACGTACACCGAGCCTCGTGATGAACAACTCGCACTTGACCTCGGTGCCGATGCCTTCATCCTGAAGCCCTCAGCGCCGGATGAATTTATGGCAAAGCTGGCGGCGGTGGCCGCCAAAACGGAGAGCGAGGCCCCGCGATCGGCAGGCACGCCGGAAGGTGACCCGGCGCTGCTGGAGTTGTACAGCCGGACGTTGATTCGGAAGCTGGAAGAGAAGACGCTCCAGCTCGACGAGGTGAATCGAGCCCTGCAGCAGGACATCGCCGAGCGGATTCGCGCGGAAGCTGAACTCAAGCGCACTGCGGCGGAACTTCGCCAGCAGGCGCAACTGCTCGACAAAGCCAAGGACGCGATCCTTGTGCGTGATTTGGACCATACAGTGCGCTACTGGAATCGCAGCGCGGAACGCCTGTACGGATACACCGCCGAGGAGGCGATCGGTCGCTCCATTCTGGATCTGCTCTACGGCGACCCGACGGCGTTTGAACGGGCGAACGCGGAGGCCCTGGACCGCGGCGAGTGGTCGGGCGAAATCGAGCAACGCACCAAGGCAGGGCGGGCCATCACTGTGGAAGGCCACTGGACGCTCGTGCGCGACGATGATGGTCGGCCGGTGTCGATGTTCGTGATCAACACCGACATCACGCAACGCAAGGCGATGGAGCTGCAGTTTCTTCGTGCCCAGCGATTGGAGAGCATTGGCACACTCGCCGGCGGCATCGCACACGACCTGAACAACGTGCTGGCACCGATTCTGATGTCCATCGGCCTGCTGAAACAGACGCTGCAGAAGCCGGAGAACCTGGAGATTCTCGATTTGATCGAGGCGAGTGCGACCCGAGGTGCCGACATGGTCGCGCAGGTGCTGTCGTTTGCGCGGGGTGCAGAAGGGAGGCGCGTGCGCACAAGCGTGTCACACGCCGCCCGCGACATTCTGCGCATCGCGACCGAGACCTTCCCGAAAAACATCAAGGTGACGACCCACATCGCGCCGGACCTGTGGTCGCTGGATGCCGACCCGACGCAACTGCATCAGGTGCTGCTGAATCTGTGCGTAAATGCGCGGGATGCGATGCCCCATGGCGGCGAGATCGCCATCAGCGCCAAAAACGTCACCGTGGATGCGGTCAGAGCCGCCGCCGTGCTGGACGCCCGCGAGGGACCGTACATCTGCATCGAGGTGCGTGACACAGGGTCCGGCATCCCGAGTGAGCTGATCGACAAAATCTTCGATCCGTTCTTTACGACAAAAGAGGTCGGCAAGGGCACCGGTCTCGGGCTGTCAACCACCATGGCCATCGTCAAGAGCCATGGTGGATTCCTCGATTGTGCGAGCCAACCGGGCGCCGGGACGACGTTCTGTTTGTACTTTCCTGCGCAGCCGCTCGCGACTGCCGGCAGTCCGGAGGTCGCCGCCGCGCACCTGCCGCGCGGTCGCGGCGAAACGGTGCTCGTAGTGGACGATGAGCTGTCGATCCGGCAGATTGCAAAACACACGCTCGAGTCGTTCGGGTACCGGGTCGTGGTGGCGTC
>CAZLJG010000101.1:0-10113 GCA_964559545.1 uncultured Solibacteraceae bacterium
CGAGCGAGAGCTTGCGGCGTTCCTTGTCGAGACGCGCGATTTCCTTCTTGGACAACGTGTCGTAGCGGCCGTCGGTGGCCATCGCTTCGAGTTCACGCAGCCGGCCGAGGGACCGCTGAATGGTGGTGAAGTTGGTGAGGAGTCCGCCGAGCCAGCGCTGGTTCACGTGGAACATGCCCGCGCGCGTGGCTTCTTCCGCGATGGCGTCCTGCGCCTGCCGCTTGGTGCCGACAAAGAGGAACGTGCCTCCCTGGGCGGCCGTCTCGGTCGCAAACTGCGCAGCTTCCTTGTAGAGCTTCGCCGTGCGGCCCAGATCGATGATGTAGATGCCGTTCCGTTCGCCGAAGATAAACGGCTTCATCTTCGGATTCCAGCGCTTCGTCTGGTGACCGAAGTGGACACCGGCTTCGAGCAGGTCTTTCATCGCAATTGCACTCACTCAAGTCTCCTAAAACTAGCGCTTGCTGAACTGGAAGCGCTTGCGCGCGCCCTTCTGGCCGTACTTCTTGCGTTCCTTGGCGCGCGGGTCGCGCGTCAGCAGCCCGTCGCCACGCAGCGCCGAGCGGAGTTCCGCGTTGAACTCGAGGAGCGCGCGGGCGATGCCGAGGCGCAGCGCGCCGGCCTGCCCGGCCACGCCGCCACCGGCGGTGGTGGCCACAACATCAAACTGTTCGGTGGTCTGGGTCGTCACGAGCGGGCGACGAATCACCAGGCGAAGCGTTTCGGTGGGGAAGGCGACGTCAACAGGCTTGCTGTTGACCGTGATGGCCCCGGTGCCGGGACGAAGGAACACACGAGCGGTCGAGGTCTTGCGGCGCCCCGTG
Source organism: uncultured Solibacteraceae bacterium (assembly GCA_964559545.1). Lineage (GTDB taxonomy): Bacteria > Acidobacteriota > Vicinamibacteria > Vicinamibacterales > SCN-69-37 > SYFT01. The sequence continues at coordinate 825 of CAZLJG010000101.1, forward strand.
CCATAGAACTGAGTGCTTGCTGCTGTCACGTTACGCTACCTCGCGCTTTTTGGGCTGTTGAGCCGCATGCGGGTGTTCGCTCCCTGCGTACACCTTCAACTTCCGGTACATCGCCGCACCGAGCTTCGTCTTCGGCAGCATGCCGCGCACGGCTTCCTCCACGAGACGAATCGGATGACGCTGCCGCACGATCTTCGCGCGCGTTTCCTTGAGTCCGCCTTCGTAGCCAGAGTGCTGGCGATAGATCTTCTGTTCTTCCTTGTTGCCGGTCAGCTTCACCTTGGCCGCGTTGACCACCACGATGAAGTCGCCACGGTCGAGGAATGGCGTCCATTCCGCCTTGTGCTTGCCCTGCAGCAAACGTGCCGCGTCGGTCGCAATGCGACCCAACACCTGGCCGTCCGCGTCAATTACGTGCCACTGCCGGTCCACCTTATTGGCAGAGGGGGTAAACGTGCCCATCTAAGTCGTCCTCTCATCACCCTCCGGAGAAATCCGAAGGGACGGCAAACCGAAATGATAGTCACGGAAGCGAAAAAAGTCAAAGAAGACAACGGGAAACGGGGGCTCGGCTGGCCGGCCTGGCCGGCAATCACCCCGCTTACAAAACTGGCATCCAGACCCACAAAGGAGGTGGGTCGAGGCTGACCCGTCCGTTGGGCCGTCAATCCGGGGACGGCCCGTCCCATTGGCGCCAGTCAATTTTGTCACGTTGGCATCAGCCTTGCCCTTGTCTCCACCGCTATGGGACTTGTGTCGGCCTTCAAACCACCCCTTGTCGGGCTCGACATGGGCACCCACGCCATCCGGGCCGTGGCCTTACGGCCCAAACGGAACGGCTGGACGCTCATCGCGGCCGGAGAGGCCGCCATGCCAGTTGGGGAAGATGCGACCCAAACCGCCCTGGCTGAGACCGCTGCGACCCTGCTGGATTCCCTCGGGCTCCGCCGGGCGAGTGTGGCCGCCGCCGTCGCCGGTCATGCCGTGATCGTCAAGCGCCTGACCCTGCCACCGATGAGTGCCCAGGAACTGGACGACGCCATCCCGGTCGAAGCGGAGCAGTACATTCCGTTCCCCCTCTCTGAAGTCCAACTCGACTACGAAGTGCTCGAGAGTGGCCGCGCGTTGCCGGCCGCCGCACTCGACGTGTTGCTCGTGGCGGCGCGGCGGGACCGCATCGCCGAGCGGCTCGCGGCCATGACCGCCACCGGTCGGGCCCCGGTGGTGCTCGATGTCGAGGCCTTTGCGCTGGCCAACGCCTACGAGGCGAATTATCCCGATCGCACGGAAGCCCTCGTCGTGCTTGTCCACATCGGTCGGCGTGGCTCGATCGTCTGCCTCCTGGAGCAGGGCCAGGTCGCGTTCACCCGCGATATCAACCTTGGCGGCGGCGCGTATCTCGATGCCCTCGAACGTGAACTCGGTCTCAGCACGATGGATGCCGAGCGCCTGCTTCGACCGGCCCGCCTGACTGACGATGCGGCGGTCGGGGTGGTGCGCGAACTCCACCAGCAGCTGATGCTGGAAGTCCGGAAGACCCTGGACTTTCATCGCGCCTCGTCATCGATCGAACACGTGGACCGTGTGGTGTTGTCCGGCGGCGCCTGCCAGATCGACGGATTGCGCGGACTGCTGGCCACCGAACTCGAGACCGAAGTGGACTTCTTCGATCCGTTCCGGCAGATCACACGACCGGCCGGTGCGGATGCTGACGGCCCCGCGTATGCCGTGGCCGTGGGGCTGGCCCTGCGGCGCCAGGGGGACCGATGATTCGCGTCAACCTCATCGGGGGCGCAGAAGGGCGCCGCGCATCGGGATTTTCACGCTTTCTCTCGGTCCCGCCGGAGCAGCGCGCCGCGTTGTTTGGCGTGACTGTGATCATGGCGACGGCCATCGCGGTTGCCGGGTACTGGTGGTCGCTCGATCAGACGCGGCGGAGACTCGACGCCGACATCGCGGTGCAGGACGCACAACTCGTGCAGTTGCAGGAGGCGTCGCGCCTGGTGCTGGCTGCGGAAGCCCGGGAAAAGGATCTGCGCGAACGCGTTGATTTGATCGAACGCCTGCGCGCCGCGCAACGCGCGCCCGTGGCACTGCTCGAGGCGGTGAGCCTCAGCCTGCCTGACGGCCTCTGGCTGATGGAACTAAAACAGACGGGCGCGTCCGTACGCATCGAAGGGCGCGCGGAATCACTCACCGCGCTGACGGATTTTGTCGACCGTCTGCAGAACTCAGGACGGTTTGTCCAAGCCCTCGACATCGTCACCACCAACATGGAAGCGATCGGGGAAACCTCGGTGGTGCGGTTCGCCATTCGCGGCGATGTGCGGGCGGGGGCCTGATCATGGCGCGCAGTTTTCACCAGTACTCGCCCCGCGCGCAGGCCCTGATTTGTGTCGCGGTGTCGGCGATGGCCGCCGGCGCGGCCTGGCAGACGTTGTTGTCCCCTGAGCGGCTTGAAGTCGCCCAGCGCCAGGAGCGTTTGACCATCGTCACGGCGGATGTCGCACGAGCGGCGCAGACGGCGCGTCGTCTGCCGCAGGTCAAGGCCGAGGTGGCATCGCTCGAAGCGGCCCTCGCGCGCACCACGGCCGTGTTGCCGGACGAGAAGGATGCGCAGGAAGTGCTGCGTGGGCTGCATCAGATTGCCAGCGAGTCCAACCTCAGCATCAACAGCTTCACGCCGAAGCCGGCGGCCGACAAGGAGCAGTACACCGAGTGGCCGATCGAACTTGGCCTCGAAGGCGGGTTTCACGACCTGGGCGTCTTCTTCGACCGAGTGGCCACCGAGTCACGACTGATTTCCGTGGCGAACCTTCATCTTCGAACCAACCCCGCGTCGGCGAGTGGCCGTCGCGGTCTGGTGGCGGCCACGTGTGTGGCCACCACGTTTGTGTTTACGTCGCAGGCCGATGCCGCCAAGTCGGCAACCGGCCCCGGCGCGGCCATTGGCACTGGAGCAGGACGATGACCCGGGTAGGACGGCTGGCGATCATCGCCGTGTGTGTGTTGTGGGGAGCCTCGGCCTCCGCGCAGGAGACCATCAAAATCGGGACGCGCGTCGGCATGCCCGAGTCCGGGTATCAGGGGCTGGGCCGACGGGATCCGTTTGCGCCATTGGTCGCACCGCCATCGGCGACCCCAACGACAGCCACTCCGGCCCGTCGCGCTCCTGGACTCGCAGGCATGGCGGCCGCGGATGTGGTGCTGAAAGGCATCATCTCGAGTGGCGCAACCAGGTTGGCGCTGCTCGAAGGATCAGACGGCAAGACGTACCTCGCCCGTGCGCAGGACAAGTTGCAGGATGCGATTGTGCGACGCATCGACGCCGACGCCGTGGTGTTGCTCACCAACACCGCGCCACGAGGCACGAGCCGTGAACTGCGCAAACCATTGCGCCCAACAGCGGATGGAGGCGGACAGTGAAGTCGCTCCCACGCCTTCTCGTGATGTGGTTTGCCCTGGGCCTGGTGCTCTCGGGTCAGGTGCCGACGACGTTTACGACGCCGCAGGGACAGCCACGGCAATACACCGGCGCACCCGCGGATTTTGATTTTCAGGGCGCCGATCTGCGCATGGTGCTGCGGTCGTTTGCGGAATTGGGCGGCCTCAATCTGGTGATTGATCCCGGCGTCACGGGGACCATCGACATCAAGCTCACCAAGGTGCCGTGGGATCAGGCCCTGGAAGTGATTCTCAAAACCGCCAAACTCGGCTACATCGTCGAGGGCAGCGTGGTGCGCGTGGTGCCGTTGAGTGTGCTCACGTCGGAAGAAGATGCCCGGCAGAAGTTGATCGACGCGCAGGCGCCCGCGGCGGTGACGGTCCGCACGTTTCCACTGAACTATGCACAGGCGGCGGATCTGGATCCCCTGCTGAAAGCCTCCGTGTTGTCGAAACACGGTGACACCCGCTTCGATCCGCGCACCAACACGTTGATCATCCGCGACCTGCCGGACTATCTGGAGGCCGCGGCGACGCTCATCGCGGTGCTTGATCGTCCGGAACCACAAGTCGAGATCGAAGCGCGCATCGTGCAGACCAACACGGACTCGGCGCGCGCGCTCGGTGTGCAGTGGGGCGGCGCCGGCCGTGTCTCGCCGGAACTGGGCAACACCACCGGACTGTCGTTTCCCAACACCGGGTCCATCTCCGGACGCGCCACCGATTCAGGCGGTGCGGTCAATCTGCCGGTGCCGGCTGCGAACAACGCAGTGGGCATGTCGCTTGGCTCGATCACCGGCGCGCTCAACCTCGATGTGGCGTTGACGGCCCTGGAGCGGTCGGGCAACGGCCGCATTCTGTCGCGGCCAAAAGTCACGACGCAGAACAACAAACAGGCGGAGATGACGCAGGGCGTCCAGATTCCGATTCAAACCGTGGCGAACAACACCGTCACCGTCACGTTCAAGGATGCGGCGCTCAAGTTGCTGGTCACGCCCCGCATCACGGCGGCGAACACCGTGATCATGGACGTGGAGTTGGAGAATGCGACACCGGACTTCACGCGGCAGGTGAACAACATCCCGCCCATCGATACCCAGCGCGCCAAGACTTCCGTGCAGGTCACCGACGGTGCCACGACGGTCATTGGCGGCATCTACGTCAGCCGCGAACAGGCCACGCAGGATCGGACCCCGGGCCTGCACAAAATTCCGCTGCTCGGCTGGTTGTTCAAGCGGGACATGAGCACGGACGAATCGCGCGAGCTGTTGATCTTCATTACGCCGCGCATCCTACGGAGCGGACTATGAGGCGTGTCATTGCAGCGGCGTGTGTCGCCGTGTCCATTGGTTGTGCGGCCGCTGGACGGCCCGGCGAAGCCAGCAGTTATCTGATCGTCGAATCGTTTGGCGCAGCGTCGGGGGCCAAACCCGACACGTTTGGCGGCACCCTTGCGTCCGACGTGCAGACGATGGTCAAGGCCACCGTCAACGGCGCGCAGGTGAAGGTGCCCACGGTGTTTGAGGACGCCGGTCAGGTGCGTTTCCGGCTGGCGATGAAAAATCCCGCGTCGGCCACGTCCCCGGCGAACTTCATCACCGTCAGCCGATACCGCGTGGTGTTCCGGCGCGCAGATGGGCGCAACACACCTGGCGTGGACGTGCCGTTTGGCTACGACGGCGCGATGACCGTGACCGTGGGTGAGGAACCCGTCTCGGCCGGCTTCACGCTTGTGCGCATTCAGTCCAAGTCGGAATCACCCCTGCTCGCGTTGATTGGCGGGGGAGGCGCGCTCGCCATCACGACGCTCGCGGAAATCACGTTCTACGGCACCGATCAGGCAGGCCGTGAAGTGGTGGCGACCGCCAACATCAGCATCACCTTTGCGGACTGGGGAGATCCCGAGTGACGGTTCATGGTTCATCGTTCATGGTTCATGGTGCGCGGTTCCTCGTTCTAGGGTGCCTGGTGCTGGGGGCGGGGTGCGCGGTCGATTCAGTCACCACACCTGTGCCGACCGGGCCGTCGGAGTTGTCCGTCTCGCTCGGGTTGTCGGTGACGCCTGACATCCTGCGGCAGGACGGCTCGTCGAGTTCTTCGATCGTGGTGCACGCGCGTGATGCGGTTGGTCAGCCTATTCAGGGCGTGCAGGTGCGTCTCGATGTGATGATGGGCCAGACCACGGTTGACCACGGAACGATTCTCAGCAAGTCGCTGACGACCGGCGCCGACGGCAAAGCGTCCACGATGTATCAGTCGCCGTCCGCGCCGCCGCCAACCGTCGAGAACGACACCGTCATCACCATCCGCGCGATGATGGTGGGCTCCAATTACCAGAACACGCTTCCGCGCACGGCGGAGATTCGTCTCGTGCGCCCGGGCGTCATCCTGCCGCCCAATGGGTCGCCGGTGCCGGCCTTCTTCGTGTCGCCGACCACGGCGCGTGAGGATGAATGGCTCCTGTTTGATGGCTCGGCGTCGCGCGATGACGGGCAGATCATCGAATACCGGTGGTCCTTCGGCGACGGCACCGTGCGCGACGGCAAGACCCAGTGGCACGTGTATCGCCTCGCGGGGGTGTATCAGGTGACGCTCAGCGTGACCGACAATCGCGGCATCACGGTGACGTCGGCGCCAACCGCCGTCACGATCACCGCGCTGGCGGCGCCGACCGCGGCCTTCACGGTGTCGCCGACCGATCCGAGAATCGGGCGGACCGTGGTGTTCAACGGCTCCGGCTCGACCGTCCCGACTGGCCGCACGATCGACAGCTACGTGTGGGACTTTGGTGACGGGACGGCAAACGGCACCGGACAAACGACCAGCCACGTGTATACCGTCGCCGGCACCTACACCATCGTGCTGACGGTGACCGACAGCACCGGCCGCAAGAGTGTGGCGACGCGAACCCTGACAGTGACGCCCTAAGGCTGCACTCGGAGCGCAAGGGCTTTAGCCCTTGCGATAACCCCGGGGCTGAAGCCCCGGGGCTCCATACTAGAATTCGCTCGTGGTTCCGAATTGGGGGGCGCGGCTCGCTGCGCTCCGTACTCAGTGGCGGGCGCAGGGGTGTGACGCCTGCGTGATTTCGTCGCACACCAATATCCATTACCTGACTGGACTTGATGCCAGTGCCGGGCTGCTGGTGCAGGGCGGGGATAGGTCCTGGCTACTGCTCGATGGCCGCTACACCACCGTCGCCCACGAGCTGCTGGCGGCTGGGACCCTGGGGCCCGTCAGTGTGGAGCCGGTGCCCGAGCGGTACGACGATGCGCTGCGGGAGGCGCTGGTGGCGTTAGGGGCCAGGCGTCCGGCCTTTGAGGCCGACCACTCGACTGTCTCCAACCTGGCCCGCTGGCAGGGACTCCATCCCGCTGACTGGCATGCGACCTCGGGTGTGGTGGAGGCGTTGCGGCTGCGCAAGGACGACCACGAACTTGGTGTGCTGCGCCGTGCGGGCGCGCTCCTTTCCGGGGTGGCGGACCGGCTGTCTACATGGGTGGCCGCGGGGCGCACCGAGCGCGAAGTCGCCGCCGACATCGACCGGGCCCTGCTGCAGGCCGGATTCAGCAAGCCGGCCTTCGATACCATCGTGGCCTCGGGGCCGAACAGTGCCCGCCCGCATGCCCATCCGGGCCAGCGGCGCCTCGTGGCGGGGGACCTCGTCGTGCTGGACTTCGGCGGGGTGTTGGACGGATACTGCGTGGACCTTACCCGGGTCGCAGCGGTCGGCCCGGTGTCTCCTGAGGCCGAGGCGCTGTACGGGGCGGTTCGGCGGGCCCACGCGGCCGCTCTGGACACGGTGAGGGCGGGAATACCCGCGCAGCGCGTCGATGCCGCAGCCAGGCAAGTGCTTGAAAGCGAAGGACTTGGGGCTGCATTTGTTCATGGAACCGGCCACGGTCTGGGGTTGGAGGTGCACGAGGCGCCCCGCGTGTCCAGACTGAGCCCTCCCGAGGAGGTGCTCGAGGCCGGAATGGTCTGCACGGTGGAACCTGGTGCCTACGTACCCGGTCTCGGCGGTGCCCGATTGGAGGACGATGTGGTGGTGACCGATAAGGGCGCCGAACAGTTGACCACGGCCTCCCGAGACCTCATTCGAGTCTGAATCCCAACGTATGAATTTCGACGACATCAAACAGTTGCTGGAATTGGTTCGCGAACACGACCTGGCCGAGTTCGAAATGGAACAGGACGGGCTGAAGCTGCGTGTGCGCAAGGCGGGCGATCACCCGGGGATGTCCGGGGTGATGGTGTCGCAGCCGGTGATGCATGCGCCGGTGCCCGTGGCCGCGCCCGTCGCCGCCCCTGTGGCCGCGCCGGCCCCCGCAGTGCCCATCGATGAGGGGACTCCGCTGGCCGTGACCAAGGCGCCGATTGTGGGCACCGTGTACCGGGCCCCCGAGCCGGGTGCGCGTCCGTTTGCCGAAGTCGGCACGATGGTGAAGAAGGGGCAGGTCCTCTGCATCATCGAAGCGATGAAGCTGATGAACGAAATCGAGGCCGAAGTGGACGGCGAAGTCGCCGCGGTCTACGTCGAGAATGGCCAGCCGGTGCAGTTCGGAGATCGGCTGTTCGCCATCAAGGTGAGCTGACGTGTTCAAAAAAATCCTGATCGCCAATCGTGGGGAAATCGCGCTGCGCGTGATCTGCGCCTGCCGCGAAATGGGGATCAAGACCGTCGCGGTCTACTCCGAAGCCGACGAACATTCGCTGCATGTGCGGTTTGCCGATGAGGACGTGTGCATCGGTCCCGCGCGCAGCGCCGACAGCTATCTGAGCGTACCGGCCATCATCAGCGCGGCCGAGATCACGGGCGCCGACGCGATTCATCCCGGCTACGGATTCCTGTCCGAGAGTGCGTATCTCGCCGAGGTCTGCGAGGCGTGCCACATCAAGTTCATCGGACCGACGCCGGACGTCATCCGCCTGCTCGGCGACAAGGCGCGTGCACGCCGTGCGATGAAAAAGGCCGGCGTACCGATCCTGCCAGGCAGCGACGGACCGGTGTCGGGCGAGGAAGACGCGATCAAGATTGGCCGCGAGATGGGGCTGCCGCTGATCATCAAGGCGGTGGCCGGCGGCGGCGGACGCGGCATGCGCATCGTGCGCAGCCAGGACGAACTGCCGAAACTCGTGAAGACCGCGATGCGCGAAGCCGAGGCGGCATTCGGCAACGGCGACGTGTACCTCGAGCGCTACGTGGAGGCCCCGCGGCATATCGAAGTGCAGGTGATGGGCGATCACCACGGCAACGTGGTGCATCTGGGCGAGCGCGAGTGTTCCGTGCAGCGCCGTCACCAGAAACTCATCGAAGAAGCCCCGTCTGCAGTCTTGACCGACAAGCAGCGCAAGAAGCTCGGGGCCACCGTGGTGGAAGCCGCGCGCGCGGTGCAGTACGCCAACGCCGGGACCTTCGAATTCCTGCTTGATGCGACGGGGAATTTCTACTTCCTCGAGGTCAACACGCGCCTGCAGGTCGAACACCCGGTCACCGAATTCATCACCGGCATCGACATCGTCAAGGAGCAGATCCGCGTGGCGGCCGGCGAGAAACTCGCGTTCCGCCAGAGCGACATCGAGTTCCGCGGACACGCGCTGGAGTGCCGCATCAACGCGGAAGACCCTGAGACGTTTACGCCAAGCCCGGGGCTGATTACTGCGTTCAGCGTGCCGGGTGGACCCGGTGTGCGCGTCGATACGTTCGCGCATTCCGACTGCACCGTGTCGCCGTACTACGACTCCATGATTGCCAAGATCATCACCTATGGACGTGATCGCAACGAGGCGATTGCCCGCATGCGCCGCACACTCGAGATGACGGTCATTGAAGGCATCAAGACGT
>CAZLJG010000102.1:0-2213 GCA_964559545.1 uncultured Solibacteraceae bacterium
GACAGGGATACAGGTAGTAAGGATCGTTACTGTCGACTGCTGCCACGCTCAGTGACCGCAGGGGGCCCACGGATGCAAGACCGATTGCGGCCGCCGCGGAGGCCGGGTGGATCGCCTGTGCCCGCTTGTACCAGACGGCCGCCAGCTCAGAGTCCGATCTGACTGCGGCCGCTTCGGCGCGACTCACGGCGGACAAGTACGCCAGCAACGAGTTCGCGGAGTCAGATGCCAGAGCCTCAAGTGTCCTCGCAGCCGCTGCATCCGACTTTGCCCGAATTCTGGCGGCCCGGAATCGCGCCTCGCTCAAGTTGGAGTCATGCTGCAGGGCACGCTCGAAAGCCTCAGTCGCGCGCGCTGGTCGGCTATCGGCGAGATCGAAGAAGAAGGGCGTGGGTTTTTCGCCAGACAAGACCGGTGTGCGGACCCCAATCATTCGGCTGACGCAGTCGAAGAGCACACCCTCGGCGAGGTAAGGAGCGGCTCCTGCGCCCCGCGCGTCCTTCCAGATCCTGACCGCCGACGCCCACCGGCGCAGTGCGGTGCCAGCCTCGTCATTGAGCGTTCCTACAATCACGCCTTTGGAGAGCTCACCAACCTTCAAGGCCCATTCGGCCGCTAGGCTGTTGACGCGCTCCTGGCGTTCCTGCTGCTGAGTGACGCTGGGTGGGCCTTGGGCCCGCACGCTTCCGCAGAGGGCGAAAGCCAACAGACCCAAGGCGATGCCTCTAGCCTTGGCGCGCATGGCTAGACCCTAACACGGACACCACAGTTGTGCTGAGTGCTCAGTGCCGGGTGCTCGGTGCGAGGTGCTGAGAGCCAAGTGCGTTGCGCTGGCGCGCACGCAGCACCGTGCACTGGGCACCGTGCACCAGCACCGAGCACTAAGCACCCAGCACTGAGCACTACCGCGAGAACATGTTCTTGACGACGAACCAGACGTTGGCTGGGCGTTCGGCAAGACGACGCATGTACCAGGGGAACCAGAATTCACCGTAGCTGATCAGGCAACGGGTGCGCTGGCCCATCTTGATCAGATCCTGCTGGCGGCCGCTCTGGATGCCGAAGAGCATCGCAAATTCGTAGCGGCTGGATGCGACCTTGCGCTCTGAGATGAGCTTCAGGATGCGCTCCTGCAAGGTGATGTCGTGCGTACCGAAGTGTGTGAGCGCACCCGGCTTCGTGTTGTCGTCACGCAGCAGGCGTTCACAAATCTTGTAGTAGTTTTCGTCCACGTCAGCCTTGACCGGGAACGCCACTTCGGCCGGCTCCAGGTACGCGCCCTTCACAACACGGATCGCTGACCCGAGCGCCACCAGCTCTTCGATGTCCTTCTCCGTGCGGTAGAGGTAGGCCTGAATGGCGATGCCGATGTTCGGCGTCCGTTGACGAAGCCGCTTGAACAGGGCAATCGTGCCCTCAACGTACGGCGACCCTTCCATGTCGATCCAGAAGAACGTGCCGGTCTTCTCGCACTTGTCGATGATTGTCAGGCAGTGCGTCACGCACGCTTCAAAGTTCTGGTCGTACCCGAGCTGGGTCGGCTTGATCGAGATCTGCGCGTCGATGCCGGCCTGCTGGATGAGGTCAATCACCTTGAGGTAGTGGTCGCGCACCTCGTCGGCTTCCTCGAGGCGCGTGATGTTCTCGCCCAGACGGGTGAAGATCGTGTTCAGGCCGGTCGGCTTCAACGCCTGCGCGGCCTTGATCGCATCCTCGATCTGCTCCCCGGGCATGAACTTTCTAACCGACCGCTTCACGAACCCGGTGCGCATCGCGTTCTCGCGAATCCAGGCGTTGGTCGATGCCCACAGAATGGCTTTCCTCATCACAGACATGGCGGTGCTTTCTTCCTGATTCTAGAATCCACCGCCGGCTGGCGGCGGCGCGTTCGGCACCTTGAGGGCGCCACGGTGACAGGTGAAACAGGTCACGCGCAGTGATCCGTCCGTCGGCGCCGTGCCAATGTCCTTCAGGAGGTCGTTGTTGATCGCCATCGACATCCGGAACATCTTGCGCGCCATCAACTTCTCGGGCTTGTCGTCCTTGGCGCGATCGGCCGGTGACCCCACATGGCAATGACTGCACTGCACGCCGAGCGACGCGGCAACATTGCGCATCAGCGTCTGCACTTCAGGGCGCGTCATGGTCTTCGGCAACACCTGCAGGTTCTGCAACGGCGCCTGTGCGCCCGTCTGCGCGTCAATCTTCGCGAC
>CAZLJG010000102.1:2313-10078 GCA_964559545.1 uncultured Solibacteraceae bacterium
TGCGAATTCTAGCCCAGATTCGGTCACTCTCCGAGCGAGACGAGCTCGATCTCCTGCGGCAGGACGCGCACGAACTGGCCACGCTGCAGCAGTTCGCGGCCCTTGCCACCGCGACCAGTGACCTCGTACTTGGTGGTACTGATGGTCTGTTCCGCCCCCCGGGTCGTCTCCACTGTCATCAGGTCGCGATCGCCGCGGGAGGCAATGAACCCAAGCACCCGGTCGTCGTCCTTGTTGAGCTTGATCAGGATGACGCCTCGGCCTGGCCCCGACAACAGGTTGACCTCTTCGGCCGCGCACAACATCGCGCGGGCCTGACGGGTCGCCGCGATGATGGTCTCGCTGCCGGTGATCTTGACAACGCCGACGATCTCGGCGCCATCGGCCGCCTTCGCGTATCGCCGGCCTGAACGTGTGCTGGCCTCCACAAATGGCTCAAACGAGAACCGCAGGCTGTACCCATCGCTCGAGACAGCCAGCGCGTGGTTCGGAGGCGCCGTCTCCGGGTTCTTCGACGTGATCACACCAGATACACGCGAGTCCAGGCTCGCAGCACCGACGATGCGCTCGCCGTCCTTGAACTTGAAGAACCGCTGAATCGGCTCGCCGTACCCGGTGGATGCCGGGATGTCGATGATGCGCGAGGTGTACGCCACGCCGAAGTTGGTGAAGAACACGACCGTGGCTCGCGTCGATCCAGGCAACACAGCCAGCACCGCGTCGCCTTCGCGCACGCGGGTGGTCGCCACTTCCTTCACTTCCTTCTGCCGTTTCACCCAGCCGTCGCGGGTGACGATGACGACGTTGTCTTCGTCGATGATGAAGTCGTCAGCGGTGTACTCGGGCTCCTCGAGGTCGCCGGCGATTTCACTGCGGCGCGGATCGAGCTTGGGATCGCCATAGGTCTTCCGGATCTGCTCGATGTCGGCCCGCACGATCTGCCAGAGATCCTCGTCGCGTTTCAACAGACCACCGATCTCCTTCGCGCGCTTCCGCTTCTGCTCGAGTTCTTCCTGAATGACCAGGATCTCCAGCCGGGCCAGGCGATAGATCTTCAGTTCAAGAATCGCGTCCGTCTGTTCCTCGTCGAGCCCGAACTTCGCGATGATCTTCTTTGCGGCGTCCGCCTTGCCGTCCGACTTGCGGACGATCTGGAGAATTTCGTCGAGCGCGTCGAAGACCTTGGCGAACCCTTCGAGGATGTGGATGCGTTTCTGCAACGCCGCCAGCTCGTGATTCAGACGCGCGCGAACGACCTCAAGCCGGAAGTGCAGGAAGTGCCAGAGGATGTCGTGCAGGCTGAGGCGATCCGGTTTCCCGACTGCCGGGTTCTCTGTCGGGATCAGACACGTCAGGTTGACCGGGAAGTTCGACTGGAGCGGCGTGTGCTTGAACAGGTACGCCATCACCATGCGTTCGTCAGCATCTCGCTTCAATTCCAGCGCTATCCGCACGTCGTCTGTGGACAGGTCACGCACGTCCACGAGGTGCGGCAACTTGCGCGACAACGCGACGTCGGCGATGCGCTCGATCAGGGTCGACTTATCGACCATGTAAGGCACGCTGGTGATGTAAATCGTCTTGCCGCTTCGGGTCTCGGGTCCGTTCTGCCAGGTCGCCCTGAGCCGGATCGTGCCGGAACCCGTTTCGTAGATGTCCTTGATCTCGGCCGGCGTATTGAGAATCTGGCCACCGGTCGGAAAGTCCGGTCCCTTGATGTAGCGGCAGAGTTGCGCCGTGGACAAATCGAGATCCGCGTCGATCATCTTGACCAGCGCGGTGCACACCTCACCGAGATGATGCGGCGGAATGTTGGTCGCCATGCCGACGGCGATACCCGTGGCACCGTTGACCAGCAGATTCGGAATCCGGGCCGGCAGCACCACCGGCTCTTCGCGAGTGCCGTCGTAGTTCGGACGGAAGTGCACGGTGTCCTGGTCGATTTCCTGCAGCACTTCGTCGGCGATTCGCGCGAGCCGGCACTCCGTGTAGCGCATCGCCGCTGCGTTATCGCCATCGAGCGAGCCGAAGTTACCCGAACCGTCGATCAGCGGATACCGCAGCGAAAACGGCTGCGCCATGCGCACTAGTGTTTCGTAGAGGGCCGAGTCGCCATGGGGGTGGTAGTTGCCCATGACGTCGCCGACGACCTTCGCGCACTTGCGATGTTTGGCGTCGGCTGTCAGGTTCTGCTGCCACATCGTGTAGAGGATGCGGCGCTGGACAGGCTTCAGTCCGTCGCGCACGTCAGGCAACGCGCGCGAGGTGATGACCGACAGGGCGTAATTGAGATACCGCGACTGGGCCGCATCGTGCAGCGGGACGTCTTCGTCGCCGGCTGCCAGCGGCTTTGTGACAACTACATCGTCGGACGCGGGCGCATCAAACAGGGACGGATTCTTGGGCGGACGCTTGGCCACGCAAGAATCTTAGCGCGAACCAAACGCGTAGAGGGCCTCCGTCGTGCGCACGTAGATCTTGCCGTCCACCATCGCGGGCGTGGCGTAGATGTCCTCCACCAGATCGTTTACCACCAGCGGCGTCAGATCGCCACCGGGTGGCAGCACGGCCATCGCGCCACGCTGGCTGGCAAAGTAGAGATGCCCGCCCGCCGCGACTGGCGACGCGTAGTAGGCGCCGAGGGCCCCGGTCAGGCGGCCCTGCTTGATCAGTTCCCCCGTCTCAGGATTGAGGGTGGTGACGATCCCGCCGTCATTCACCATGTACAGGACGCCCTCAAAAATGATCGGCGACGGCAACTGCGGAACCGCACGCTGATACTTCCACCGTACAGACTTGTCGGTCATGTCGCCGGTGCCGCCGAGCCGGATGGCCAGCATCCCGTTCTCGGAGTCGAGGGCGGCGCGGTAGTACTCCCATTCGTCCTTGGTCAGTGACCCGTTCATGTTCAGGTCGGCCACCTCAAACCAGAACGGCGCGGAGTATTTCGGAAACTCCGTCTTGCTGATGACGCCGTTTTTGTCCATGTCGGCTGTCGGCCACACGTCATCGGACGGCGGAACGTTGATCTTCTTGCCCGGATCGTTTTCAGGCGCGCCGTAGCCGTTGATGTAGATGGTGTCGCCGTGCACCACGGGTGTGGATTTGATCTCAAACGACAGGCCGCGCACCCACCACAGTCGCTTGCCGGTCAGGGCGTCGTAGCCGGTCAAGAGAAATGATCCCGGCAGAATGATCTGATCGCGGCCATCCGGCCCGCGCCAGACGATGGGCGTGGCGTGACCACTCTTCGCCTCCTGGCGCGGCGTGCGCCACACTTCCTTGCCGGTCCGCTTGTCAACGGCCAGGAGAAACGAATTCAGGCTCTGGTCACACGCCAGAATCAGCAGGTTGCCGACGATGACCGGCGAGGCGCCCATGCCGTAGATGTTGTCGAAGGGCCCGAGCGGCATCTTCCACAGCTCTTTCCCCTCATCGTCATACGCGAGCATCCCGTAGTCGGGGAAAAACGTATACACGCGACCGTTCTCGAGCGCCGGGCTGGGCGACGCAGGGTTATTGCGCTTGTCGATGATCTTCGTCTTGGTCTCAGGCGCCTGGCGCTCCCACAGGATCTTGCCGTCGGTGCGATTGATGGCGATCGTAAACAGCGCGTCCCCGCGGTAGGCCGTCAGATAGATGCGATCGTTCCAGACGATTGGCGACGAATGCCCCTGCGGCAGCGCCAGCTTCCACAGGAGGTTCTTGGTCGCGCCAAATTCGGTGGGATACCGCGCACCCGTGGCATGCCCGGAGCCATTCGGGCCACGGAAGCGGGACCACTCGGTGTGTGTGGACTGAGCCGCAAAGCTCGAACCAAGACCGATCGTGAGCGTGAGGGCAATCGCCGGAAGCCGCATGGAGGACATGCGGCGGAGTATACCGACGAATCAGCGTCCGATGTCGACCACGCGCACTTTGCCGTCAAAGACCAGCCTCACGGTTCGACCAGGACTGACCCCTTGGGCCATCAGCCACCCGAACGTGGGATGTAACAGCAACAACTGGTACCGCCCAGCCGCCGGCTCATCAAACGAAAACCGCCCGTCGGCACCTGTGCGAACGGTGGGATCCGCCGCGCTCAGAATCGGAGCCGCCGGACCCAATCGCTGCAGAATCACTCGCGCACCAGCGAGTGGTTTACCATCGCCGCCAATCACGACGCCGGAAATAGAGGTGGGTGTTGTAGGTGGTGTGGGTGGTGTGCTGGCGCAGGCGGCCGACAGGGCCACACACGCCACCAGCGCGAGAACAACGCGGCTCACCTGGACACGGGTCGTCTCACCAGACCCAGTCGGCGATGAAGACGTTTGTGTCGCCTTCTTTGGCGCCGAAGCGGTTGGACGCGAAGATGAGCTTGGTGCCGTCCGGCGAGAACATCGGGAACCCGTCGAACGTGTCGTTATTGGTGACCTGTTCGAGCCCGGTGCCATCCACGTTGATCAGGAACACATCGAAGTTGCGGCCACGCGGATCGTGGTGGTTCGACGCGAACACCAGCTTCTTGCCGTCGGGCGAGAAAAACGGCGCAAACGCGGCAGCGTTGAGCTTCGTGACCTGACGCACATTACTGCCGTCGCGGTTCATCACAAACAGTTCCACCGATGTCGGGCGCCACAGTGCGCGCTTCAACAGCGAGAAATACTCTTCCATCTCGGCGCCAGCCGACAGATGCCGACCGCGCCACACAATCTGCTGGCCATCCGCAGAGAAGAACGGTCCGCCATCCGGCCCAGGCAGATTGGTCAGACGCTTCACGTCAGACCCGTCGCCGTTCATGGAGTACACCTCCATGTCACCGTCACGCACGCTCGTGAAAACGATACGGCCGTCGCGGCCAATCGTGGCTTCCGCGTCGTAGCCGGGCGTGGTCGTCAGGCGAACGGGATTGGATCCGTCGATGTTCGCGCGGAAGATGTCGTACGAGTCGTAGACGGCCCAGACATATCCCTGCCGCATGTCGGGGCGCGGCGGACACGCGTCGCCACCGAGGTGGGTCGATCCATACAACACCGACTTGTTGTCGGGATACACGTAGGCACAGGTTGTCGCGCCTTTGCCGGTGCTCACCAACCGGCGGTCCGACCCATCCGGCTTCATCGTGTAAATCTGGTCACACTGCTGATCGCCGTCCATGCTCTGAAAACTGATCAGGCTGCCGTCCGCAGAAAAATACGCTTCCGCATTCTGGCCGCTGGTCGTCAACTGCTTGATGTTGCGCAGGTGTCGTTCAGGGCCGCTCGGTCCGGGCACCGGACCCGGCGTCCCCCCGCCTCGCTGCGCGGACAACGTGGCCACGAGCACTGCAACAGCCACAAGCAATCCACTTGAAACACGCGCCAGCACGGAAGTCGTCGTATTCATGCCGCGATCATAGCAATATTGGAGGGCCGGAATCCGCATGCCCCGCCGCATCATCCACGTGGACATGGACGCGTTCTACGCGTCCGTCGAACAGCGCGACCGGCCCGAACTCCGCGGCCAGCCGGTCGTGGTCGGCGGCTCCCCCGATTCGCGCGGCGTTGTCGCCGCCGCCAGTTATGAGGCCCGCACCTTCGGCGTGCGCTCCGCCATCCCCATGTCACGCGCCGTGCGGCTCTGCCCGAAGCTCGTGATCATCAGGCCGAACTTCTCGAAGTACCGCGCGGTCTCGCAGCAGGTCTTCGAGATCTTCCGCTCAGTGACGCCGCTGGTGGAAGGCCTCTCGCTGGACGAGGCGTATCTTGACGTCACACACAACAGCTGGAACGAACCGCTCGGCATGACGGTCGCCAGGCGCATCAAGGCGCTCATCAAGGAGACCACCGGCCTCACGGCGTCTGCCGGCGTCGCCCCCAACAAGTTCCTGGCGAAGATCGCATCCGCCTGGCGCAAGCCGGATGGCCTGACGGTCATCGCGCCCGAGCGCGTCGAACAGTTCCTGCACAAACTCCCGGTGGACGCCCTCTGGGGCGTTGGACCAGTCACCGCCGCGCGACTCAAGGAGCGAGGCATCGTGCAACTGCTGGACGTGCGAACCGCCGACCCAGCCACTCTCCACGCCGCCGTCGGTAATTCTGCTGACTGGCTCCTCCGTCTCGCACATGGGGAAGACGACCGCCAGGTCTCCCCCAATCGACCGGCGAAATCATCGTCAAGCGAGTGCACCTATGCCGAGGACCTGACAGATCAGGCGCGAATCAAAGACGAGATCGCCGAAATGGCGAGGGAGAACGCCGACTGGCTGGCCCGCCGTGAGCTGCTTGCGCGAACGATGACCATCAAGGTCCGCTACGACGACTTCACCACCATCACCCGCAGCCACAGCGCCGCGCCCACCCGCAATCCTGAGGACCTTGTCTCCCGCGCGCTGGCGCTGCTCGAGAAGACCGATGTGCACTCGCGGCCGGTACGCCTCCTGGGCGCCGGCGTCCACAACCTGGTCGGAATCTCGGATATCGACGACGATGACGAACGGTGGCCGTTGCTGCGAGGGCTCGGGTAAACTCTGAACGTGCGATTCCTCCGACTGCTACCCGTTCTGCTGCTCGCAGGTGTTGTCTCGCTGTCAGCGCATCTGAAAGTCGAGAAGTCGTTCCCCGCGGCGGACTCCACAGTCGCGGCAGCCCCAAATCAGCTCCAGGTGTGGTTCTCACAAGCGCCGACGGTGCCCGTCAGCAGCCTCACGCTCGAGGGCCCGGACGGTCGCGTCACGGTGGGCAAGGCTACGGCGGGACAACAGGACGGCAAACCCGATCGCTCGCTGGTCGCCCCGATCACCGGCACGCTGACGGCAGGAAAATACACCGTCACCTGGAAAACCGCTGGCGCCGACGGTCACATCCAGACCGACACGTTCGTCTTCACGTTCAAGCCCGCCTCGTAACTCTCCAGCCACACCGTGCTGACCTGGGCCTGGTACACCGCGATCCTGCTCGTCGTCGGCGCCACGTCTGCCGCGTATGCGTGTGCGGAAGCGCCGCGATGGCCGCGCCGTTTGACAGCAGTGGCCACCTTCGCCGCGGTGTTGCTCGTGCTCGTGGTCAGTGCGCGTCTGTGGTCGCAGACCAACGACGCGTTCGGTGGTGATCAACCGCTTGAATGGGCGCACGCGCAGGTGATTCTCTTCGAGACGCCGTGGGGCGACGGTTGGATGTGGCAGGCCGGAGCCACCGCACTCACCTGCCTCGTTGTTGTCGCCTGGCGGTGGCGCTGGTCGCTGTGGCCGTTGGCGGCGCTCTGCGCGTCGGGGACTGCCTTCACGACAGCCCTCACTGGCCACGCGGTCGGGATGGCCGATCAGGTCTGGATCACAGTGCCCGCGCACGGCATCCACGTGATTGCGGCCGGTTGGTGGATTGGAGCGCTGGCGATCATCCTGCTGATCACCGCAGGCACCGACTTCGAGCGCGACACCGCGTCCCGCGTCGCGCTGGCAGGTGTCATCGATCGCTTCTCCCCGGTCGCCATTGGTGCGGTGACGACACTGGTTGTTGCTGGCGGCGCTGCCACGTGGCAACACGTCGGCAGTGTCTCGGGTTTTGCGAGTCCCTACGGCCTGGCACTAGCGGGCAAGATCGCCGCGTTTTGTGGAGCCGGCCTCTGCGGGCTGTACAACTGGCGCGTCCTCAGACCCCAACTCGCGTCGTCCGCCGATGCCGCGCGGCAGCTGCGCACGATGGCGTGGCTGGAGGTATCGCTGGGCGTGGTCGCGCTGATCCTGACGGCGTTATTGGGCACGCTCTCGATGCCGGAACCCGGCGGCGAGTCGTCGCACACCGTCGCG
>CAZLJG010000103.1:0-9982 GCA_964559545.1 uncultured Solibacteraceae bacterium
CAGGAACACACTGAACTGCCCCGTGCCCGCGACGGCGGTGTACACCCCGCCAAGCAGTGGCACAACGAGAAGCACAAGCAACCCGCAGGCGCCGATGCCCAATTCGAGAAACGCGTATACCTTCAGCGGGTGATGTTTCTTGTCCACCTTCTTGGGAAACATCCAGCTGCCGAGGCCCATGCCGCCCATGAACACGCCGAGCAGGACGCCCATCGACACGGCCGACGACCCCAGCGACAGCTGGAGCATCTGGAACCAGACCACTTCGTAGATCAACGCGGCGGCGCCGCTCCCCACAAACAACGCCAGCATGGCTGGCAAGGCACGGTCGAGGGCACCGGTTGGCGCGCCGGATTTCGTCATAGCCCGGGCATACTATCAAAGCGACTCGGACGTTTACGCTGGTGGTCCAAAGGTCCAGAAGTCCAGGAGTCCAGGAGTCCGAGGTGCGACACGTGATGCGATGGATCGGCACAATCGCGATCGGCCTGGTACCGGTCCTCGCGTCGGCGCAGGTGCCGGAACAAGTCGTCGTCCGGTGGAAAGCGTCGATGGATGCGGCGGCGGTCGTCGCGGCAGGTGCAACCATCGAGATTGTTCTGGACGCCTCGATCGATCCGGGGTGGAAGATGTATGCCCTGACGCAGGAGGGGGCGGGCCCGCAGCCGTTGCGAATCTCGGTGGCCGAAGGGTCACGACTCCAACTGGACGGGAACATCATCGCGCCACTGCCGTTCTCCGCCTTCGACGCGAACTTCAACATTGACACCCAGTACCACTCGGAAGCCGCGACCTTCTATGTGCCGGTCCGCATTCCGGCAGACGCCAGCGGCCGTATGCCGGTGGATCTTGAGGCCACGTTTCAGACGTGCACGGAACGCTACTGCCTGCCGCCGCTCACCGAGCGCATCAGCATCTCGATTCTGGTGCCCGGCACGGGCGCGGATGCCCAGGCGATCATCCAGATTCCAAGGGACGGCCCCAGTGGCCTGCGGTCACCCGTTGAAGACATGGCCGCAGCGACCACGGCGACCACACTCGGCGCCTATCTGGCGCTGGCCGCGCTGATGGGCGCGTTGTCACTGCTCACGCCGTGTGTCTTTCCGATGGTGCCGATCACGGTGTCGTACTTCACCGCCCGAGCCGAAAAGGACCGCGGACGTGCGGTCACCCAAGCCCTCGTGTATGGCGGCGGGATCGTACTGACCTTTACGGCTGTCGGCGCCATACTGGCGATCGGATTCGGCGCCGCCGGTCTCAATCAATTCGCCGCCAACCCGTGGCTCAACCTCGGCATCGCTGCGTTGTTCATCGCGTTTGCCCTCAACCTGTTCGGCGCGTTCAACCTCACCCTTCCATCCCGCGTGCTGACGTCCGCAGCGTCGCTCGATCAGGGACGCAACGCCTACGTTGGCACCGTCCTCATGGGTCTGGCGTTCACGCTCACATCGTTCACATGCACGGCGCCGTTCCTCGGCACCTTGCTGGTGGTGGCCGCGCAGGGTGACTGGCAGTGGCCGCTCGCAGGGCTCCTCGTCTTTTCATCCGTGTTTGCGCTGCCGTTTGTGCTGCTGGCGTGGGCGCCCCAGGCTGTTGCGGCGCTCCCGCGATCGGGCGGATGGTTGCTGTCGATCAAGGCGGCCATGGGCTTGCTCGAACTGGCAGCGGCACTGAAGTTCCTGTCCAACGTTGATCTGGTTTGGGGTTGGGGTGTGTTCACACGCGATGTCGTCATCGCCGCCTGGATCGTGATTGGCGTGGTGCTCGTCGCGTACCTGGCAGGCCTCCTGCGACTGGGGCACGCGCCACGACTGTCGAGACCAGGCGCGACACGATGGGCCACAACGCTCGCAGCTGTCGGGTTGACTGCATGGCTCGGCACGGGGCTCGCGGGACACCGCCTCGGTGAACTCGAAGCCTTCCTGCCTCCGGGTGAACTCGGGGGTGGCGAGGGCGGCGAACTCTCGTGGATGGTCAACGACTACGAGGGCGCACTCGCGCAAGCCGCCGCAGGCAACCAACCCATCCTTGTGGACTTCACGGGCTACACCTGCACCAACTGCCGCTGGATGGAGGCCAACATGTTCACGCAGCCGGAGGTTTCCCGGGAACTGGCGCGGTACGTGCGGGTGCGGCTCTACACGGACGGGCGGGGCGAGCCGTACCGCAGCTTCCAGACGCTCCAACGAGACACATTTGGAACAGTCGCGCTCCCCTACTACGCGATACTCTCGCCCTCCGGGACTCCGCTGGTCGCGTTCGGCGGCCTGACGCGCGACACCCAGCACTTCGTGTCGTTTCTGCAGCGCGGACTCCGATAGAAGAGGTTCTCCATGTTTCTGACTGTCGTGGTCGCTCTCGCGCTGGTGCAGGCGGCGCCCGTCCAACCGTCCACACCCGAAGGTTGCGTCAAGGCCGCACGCGATTTCATCGTGGCGCAGCAACGTGCGCTCCCTCGTGTCACCGCAGAGGCCGTACGCAAAATCGAAGCAGACAAGGTCGCGGCGGCGCAGGCCTGCGCCGCGCAGTTCTCAGTGACCGGCGCTCGGGAGACGGATCTGCCTGCGCTGATTGCGCTCTACACCGAGGCCGCGCAACCGACGCTCGCGAAGGCGGCACTCGATCGCGCATTGACGTCACGCACGTTGTCACCGCGTGTGCGCGCGGAGGTCCTCGCACAGGCGGTCGCCACGGGTCTCCTGGAGCCAAAATCCGCCGAACGCAACGCGCGGCTTGAGCGCTTCGTGGATGAACTCGACCGACTCGCGGGCCCGACTGACGACGACCTGCTCGATCTGAAGGTCCTCACACACATCCGGATGAACGGCTACTACCGCGGCGATGACATCGACGACGGAATCATCAAGCACTCGACGTGGCTCATTGAACGCGCGCGCACGTTCACGCCTGCCCAGCGTGCCCGGTTTGGCACGGGTGTCGTTGGCGCCTACATCAACATGGCGGAGGCACTGGCCGGCCGGGGACAACTCGACCGCGCGCGGGAACTCCTGAGCGCGGCAAAGACCGGTTGGACGGACATCCCGAACGTGGGACGGATGCTGGACCCAGTCATCGCCCGCTACGATCTGGTGGGCACTGTCGGCGCACCCATCGTGGCGCGACGCTGGTTGAACGCACCGCCGAACACCACCATGCCGATGACCGGCGCGGTCACGCTGCTGGAATTCACGGCGCATTGGTGTGTGCCCTGCAAGGAGAGTTACCCGGGTCTGAAGCGGCTGCTCACGAAATTCGAGTCGCAGGGATTCCGCGTTGTGCTGGCCACCGAACTGTATGGCTACTTCGGCACCGAACGTCCGCTCACGGCCGAGGTCGAGTTCGAACGCGACCGTGAGTACTGGGCCCACGAGGGGCTGCGCGTCCCGATCGCTGTCGCCGACCAGCGGGGCCTGCCAGTGCGGCAATCCGACGGCTCGTTCGCCGCCGTCGAAAATCCCAACGACGTCGCCTATCGGGTGGGCGCGATTCCCCAGATCCATCTGATCGACCGTCACGGTAAGATCCGCCTCATCATGGTCGGCTACGACGACACCAATGAGGCGTTCCTGGCTGACCTGATCGAAAAGCTTCTGAAAGAGCGATGAGCTGGGGAGATGCGGACATGAGGAGTTGGGGAGTTGCAGTCACGATCGTGGCGGGGTCCTGTGTCGGCCTGCTCGCTTCGCAGCAGGCGACGGTCATCACGGTTCCCCTCACCTATCACGCGCCGGACGGCAAGGGGCCGCGGCCAAACTTCAGCCCCAAAGGCACGCAGGTCTCGCTGACGCCTGTGCCGGATGGGCAGGCGCTCCCCAGTGGCGCCGTGCGTCCGGCCATGCGCGGCACCATCCAGATCGGCCCGGATCGCGCGTCGTGGATTCCGGTGTTGGCCACGGCCAGCGCGGCACACCCGGCCGACCTCTCGCAACTGTTTATCGACGCCAACCGCAACGGCAACTTCGGAGACGACGGACCCGCGGTTGTAGCGAAGCCGACGCAAAACGAAAAGACCAAGGCGTGGTGGAGTTCGTTCAACGCGGTTGACCTGCGTGTGCGGTTCACGGCGCCTGAGCGGACGGAACCGTACATCGTGAACTTCTGGATTGTGCGCGAGGACGGCGCGCGCGTCGCCGATATTCTCAGGTATTCACGCGGCTCATGGCGATCGGGGACCGTCACCATCAACGGTGTTCCGGCGCTCGTAGCCGCGATGGACGGCAACAACGATGCGCTGTACGGCCCCGGTGATTCCTGGAGCGTGGTGCAGGCATCGATGCCAAACGCGGCAACAGCCGTGTTGTCCATCAAGGAAGCGCGCGACACGTCGCGCTTCATGTTCGTTGAGCGTGGTGGTGGCGCGAAGGATCTTGTGCTCGAGTTCCGGTCATTCGCGCGTGACGGGTCGTCGGTGACGTTTGCGGTCGTGGATCGTCCCGTCTCGAAGGCGGAAGACCGGCTGCCCGATGACATGCTCGCGTCCGAACGACCGCGTGCGCGCACCAAGGCCGCTGTGGCCTGGAGCCACTCGCTTGACGATGCCATCGCGAAGGCGAAGGCCACCGGCAAACGTGTGCTCATCGACTTCGAGACCACGTGGTGCGGCCCCTGCAAGACGATGGACGAGTGGATCTGGACCGACGCGGAGGTGGCTGCTGCACTGAACGCCGGTTATGTCGGCGTGAAGCTCGACGGCGACATTGAAAAGGCCCACGTGAAGCGCTTCAACGTCGCGGGATATCCGACGATGGTGATTGTGGATCCCGCGACAGGTCGCGCAGTGAAGTCGGTGTCGGGGTATCAGTCGTCCGCGCAGGTATTGGCGTTCGTGCGCTGATCTAGTCCGGGGTCTCCCGGATGACGACGGTCCCGTTCGGGAGGACGGTGGCGACCTTCGGCGAGGCGGGATCGAAGCGTCCCCCGAGGAACGTCACCAGCGACTGGTGCGGCACCTCAGGATGGAGAAAGTCAGCGTCCATGCGTCGAACGGGATCGGGTAACGCCACGATCTGTTTGGAGGCCCTGACCAGCGCACCGTACCCATGCAGTCGGAACAGCGCATCGGATGCGGCGACGCGGGCCGGCTGCACGGCGAGCACTCCGATCAGGATGGTGGTCCAGACCCACGGCGTCCAGCGGGCAGGCACCAGTGCGCCCAGGCCGAGCACCAGCGCGGCTCCCGCCAGAGGGGCGAGAGGCAGAAACCAGTACTGCTCGAAGGGCCACATCCATCGGGCACTGGCCAGAATGGCGATGCCGGGCGGCACGACGGCCATGAACCACACGCCTGGTTCGCGCCACCGGCGCACCACCAGGACCACGGCACATCCGGCGATCAGCCAGGGTATCCACACAAAGGTCCACGGCTCGGCGACAAAGCGTTCCATCGCCGCAAACACCACCCGGCCACTGCGGATGGCATCAAACGACCCCGCCTTCGCGCCGGCGAGCGAGGCCATGACGTGGGTCGGTGCCACCTCTGCTGCTGGCACGGTCAGGACGTGGATGAGCATCGGCCCTTGCAGGCCCAGCACGATCATCTGGAGCCCGAAGGCCATCGCCATCGCGTCTCGATAGCGGCGTGCGAACACTTCGCGCCCGACAAACCAGGCCAGCACACCGAGGGCGACGAAGGCGCCTGAGGAATGGGCCTGGAACCCGAGCCACCCCACCGCGACCACTGCCGCGATGCGCCACGGCGTCCGTTCGAAGGCCCACAGCAGCCACAGCCCCACGGCCACCTTCGAGAGCGCGCCAGCGGCAATGGGGTTCCACACCGTGGCCGACAAGGCGAGGTCAAAGGGTCCACTCGCCGCCAGAATCACAATGGCGATTGCCGCGGGGAGCGAGCCCACCCGGCGCCACAGGGCATACACGAGAAAGCCATCGGCGGCCGACTGCAGGCCCGCCAGGCCGATGCCGCCTGCGTGCGGCAGGTCATCAAACCACGGACCGAGGGTGACGCGAATCAGCCACAACAACCAGTAGAAGATGGGCCCAAGTGCCGTGCCCCCCGCCACACTCGGCGGCCCCGTCAGAGGCAGTTCGTGAAAGGGCAACAGGGCAATCGCCCAGTCGCGCACCTGGTCGCCGTACAACCAAAAACGTTCCGTGATGAAGCGCGTGCGAATAGCGAACGTGTAGACGACGACACAGAACACTGCCAGCACGCCGCGGTATTTCAGCAGCGCGGTCACGCCCTTGATTCTACTCGGCGATCGCTTTGCCCACAGCGCGCAACAACACGTCGGCACTGTACGGCTTCGGAATAAACAGCACCGACCCGGTGCCGATCGCCTTGGCCGCGCCGCCCACCGATTCAAGGCCGCTGGACGCAATGATGCGCACGTTCGGATCGATCGCGCGCAGCAGCCGGATCGCGGTGGGGCCGTCCATGACCGGCATGGACATGTCGGTAATCACGACGCTGATCTCGCCGGGATGCTGCGAATAAATCTCGACGGCTTCCCCGCCATGCCGTGCAAGTCTGACCCGATACCCGTGGCGCTCCAGCGTCTTGCGCGCCATCTGCAAAATGCCCTCTTCGTCGTCCACCACCAGCACGGTTTCGTTGGCACCGGATGGAAGGTCACCCGTCAAAGGAGCCGAGTCGCGAACGCGATCCGCCGCGGAGATGGGCAACACCACTTGAAAGACGGTGCCGCGACCGACCTCGCTCGACACAGCGATGGTGCCGCCGTGCGACGAGACGATGCTCTGCACCGTGGACAAGCCGAGTCCGGTGCCATGGCCCACGGCTTTTGTGGTGAAGAACGGGTCGAACATCTGTTCCTGGACCGCGGGCGGCATGCCGCAGCCGTTGTCCTCGACTTCGATCTGCACCCCCCAGCCTCCGGGCGTCGACACTTCGGACAGGCGCATGTCAATGCGGCCATTGCCGTCGACGGCATCCCGCGCGTTGACCGCCAGGTTCATCAGGACCTGATGCAACTGCGTGACGTCCCCACTGACAGGCGGCAGGTCGGGAGGCACCGACACGTGCAAGGCCACTCCGCGCGGAAAGGTCTCCCGCAGCACCCGCGCCACGTTGTGCACCAGCGCTGAGAGATCCACCGGAACGCGCGAATCGGCGCGTCCTCGCGCGTAGGTGAGCACCTGCCGGACCAGATCGGCCCCCCGCTGCGCGCACTCCTCGACGGTCTGGAGGGTTTCAAGCCGTTCGGGATCCCGCTCGTCTTCCTTGAGCAACGCGACCGACATGAGAATGGGCGACAGCACGTTATTCAAGTCGTGGGCAATGCCGCCCGCAAGGTTGCCGATGCTTTCAAGCCGCTGACTGCGCAGTCGCTCAGCCTCCGCGGCTTTCTGGGCGGTGATGTCCTGGCAGGTGCCCACCGCGCGCACGGCGCTGCCATCGGCGCCGAAGAACACCTGCCACCGTTCCTTCACATACGTGGGTCGCCGGCCCTGCACCAGCACGCGGTGCTCAATCTCGTGGGGGGCTGCACTCTGCAGCGACCGGGCAAACGCCTCATCCACCACCTGACGATCGTCGGGATGCACGAGGTCCAGAAACCCGGCGTGTGTCGGTGCAAAGGTTCCGGGATCGGTCCCGAAGATGTGATGGGTCTCGGGAGACCACGCGACAGCCATCGTCAACAGGTCAGTCGTCCACGATCCGACCTTGGCAACCGCTTGTGACTCGCGGAGTTCCTGCTCACGGAGTGTCAGTGACTCCCGTAGGTCCGCCACCTCACGCTGGAGGCGCGCTATGTGGTCGGAAGCCTCGTCGAGGCCGGCAGGCATCGGGGAGAGCCTACCAGAATTCGACCGCCGTTCAGCGGACGGGCCGGCCAATGGCAAACAGTGTCGTGGCCCCCCGCACATACATGACGCCGCCGGCCAGGGCCGGGGTGGACATGAGCAAATCCGCCATCGGATTGGTCGCAAGATGGGCGAATTCCGCGCCAGCGCGCAACACAATCATGTCGCCATCCTCACTTGAGAGGTAGATCTTGCCGTCGGCTGCCACGGGCGACGCGCTGAAGCCGCTCCCCACATTCGGGAGCCGCTGCCGGTAGATCTCGGTGCCGGTCCGGAGGTCATACGCATCAAACACGCCGTTGTTCGCGAGCACATACAGGATGCCGCCGTAGACAAGCGGCGTGGGCATGTACGGCCCGCGCGCAGTCTTGCTCCACGCGACTCCGGCGTCCGGCCGCACGACGAAGATCGGACGCTCCGGAGCCCGGCCACTCGCCACCACCCACAGTCCGTCAGCAAAAATCGGGGTGGGCGCGGTGATTTTCGAACTGCCCCCCATCCGCCACAGTTCCTTCCCCGTCCGCGGATCGTACCCGCGGATGAAGTTCGAGGCGTTTGTCACCAACACCGGCCCTGTCGGCGTCTCCGCGACCGTCGGCGTTCCCCACGAGGGAATTTCGTCCCGGTCCGTCTTCCACCGCGTCTCCCCGGTCATCACGTCCAGGGCGAGGAGGAACGAGTCCGCGTGTGTGTCCACCTGCAGGATGACCAGGTCATTCCAGATGAACGGCGAACTCGCCGGGCCCCACTCCCAGGATGGCAAGTCGTACGCTCCGAGGTTCACGCGTCCGTAATCCACCTTCCACAGCACGTTCCCCGCCATGTCGAACGCATGCGCCCCCATCGATCCAAACGTGGCGACGACGATGCGACCGTTGGTGGCCGGAGTGGCGCTGGCGTACGTCGACTTGATGTGCCGTTTGTCGAGGGGTGGACCTTCCACCGCCACTCGATCCCATTTGATCGCGCCGGTCTTGGCATCCAGCGCCAGCAGCTTCCACTGATGAGGCGAGCGATCATCAGAGGCGTCGCCGTCGCCATACAATCCGGGTTTAAATGTCGCGTTCGCACGGCTGCTCACGGCCGTCGTGACAAACACCGTGTCGCCCCAGACGACGGGGCTTGAGTGCCCGAGGCCTGGAACAGGCGTGCGCCACAGAATCTGATCGCCCGAGGCGCCATTCCAGGTGTCGGGCAAGTGCTGCCCGTCAGCGACGCCTGACGCGATCGGGCCGCGGAATGACGGCCACGTCGGCACCGGCGGAGGGCCGGTCCGCACAATGCGACGTTCCGGCACCGGCGGCTTGTCGCCCTCCGGAAGCCAAATGCTGTCGGTGAGCATCATGCGCCGCGGCATACACGCGTCGGCGATGAGTTCAAAGCGCACACTGCGGCCATCGACGCGATACCGGAACCGGCCGGGATCGGCGCACCCGTTCGGCGGTTTGATCAGCGTGAACACCGCCTCGCCGTTGGCGGCCGTCCACGTGCCGGTCAGTGCCGGCCAGCCTCCACCCCCGAGCCGGAAGGTGCCATCCGCGGCAAACGTCGCCGACAACATGCCGTAGTGCAGCGGTGTTGATGGCAGGGTCTGTGACTGCGCTGCGAGTGTCATGCCACAGGCCAGCACCAGAGCCAATCCGAGTCGTGAGCGCATGCCGGGGACGGTACCACACGACGGCCCTGGAACGGGTGGGATACGATCGCCCCGTATGCGCGTGCTGATCGTCGCCGCCACCAGGGGCGAAGTCGAGTCGTGGGTCGCCGACACGCCACGGCACCAGATCACGACACTGGTCACCGGCGTTGGCATGGTTGCCACAGCGACACACGTCGCTCGCGCACTCGCGGAAGAGACGTACGACCTGGCCATCAACGTCGGACTCTGCGGCGCATTCGAGCGCACGCTCCCACTCGGCACCGTCGTCCACGTCGTGCGCGATCAGATTTCGGAACTGGGTGTTGAAGACGGCTCGACGTTTGTCCCCGCGACGACCGTGGGACTGATTCCATCCGATGAACCCCCGTACGTGAACGGCAGCCTCGCGGGCACGACCCAGCCGGCGTGCGCCGCACTGGCCGACCTCCCCAAGGTGACCGGCATCACGGTCAACACGGTGCACGGCGACGAACGATCGATTGCCGCTGTCGCGGCACGGTGTCAGCCGCAGGTCGAGAGCATGGAAGGTGCGGCGTTCCT